>JBLNAY010000249.1:0-22375 GCA_050259715.1 Candidatus Dadabacteria bacterium | reverse complement strand
AAAGCAAATTCTTTGAACTTACGAAATGACCAAAACGATAAAATTTATATATGCTTCATAATCTGAAAATAGAATGGCTAAAAGTGAAAAACTATAGCACCTTCTGGATACTAAGTAGCCTGTTTATAGTTAGCATATTTGGTATTAACTTCATTACCTATGTGCTGCCGGCACCAAAATCAAAAGATCCAATGGCTTCTGCAGTTGTGGGAACTCCTTTCAAGTTTCCGGAAGTATGGCACACAGTAGCTTACCTGAGTAGCTTCCTCCTATTCATTCCTGGCCTTTTGATCATAATTTTTATAACAAATGAATTCTCCTTTAAAACCCACCGTCAGAATATCATTGATGGCATGAGCAGGAGTGAGTTTATTGTCACTAAAATGATTATCGCCCTTTTGGTTTCTATCATGTCCACCATACTCGTATTCCTTACCGCTTACTTTTTTGGACTGAATGAGGGTGGTAATGTAAGTTTCAAGGGAATAGAATACATAGGATATTACTTTGTACAGGCCATCAGCTATTCAGGCATTGCGATTGTTTTCGCCTTATTATTCAAACGTTCAGGAATAACGATAGGCGTTTACTTCCTGTACATTGTAGTACTGGAAAATTTATTAGCAGGTATACTTAATAAACTCACCAATCATTTCGGAAGTTATCTGCCATTAGAAAGCACTGACTCACTTATACCATTTCCTTTTTTCCAGGCTTTAACAAAGAACCTGATTTACAAGCCCAATATCACTGTTTTACTTATACTGGCAGTAATTTACCTTATAGCTTATTACATATTTAGTAAACGTAATTTCGAAACTGCTGATTTATAAGTACCTGCACATCACTACGTTCTTCGATATCAAACAATCTTGAAAAAGGTTTTGATTTATGTCCGTTTATGTCGTATTTTCCCTATCCATCCTTTTTTGCCATGAACAGAAACCGCCACAGCATCCTCCTGGTAGAGGACGACGCCGACGACAGGTACATTATGCACCTGGCTTTCTCAGAACTTGGATACGAAGAACAGGTCAAAGTATTTTCCAGTTCAGAAGACTTCATCAGGTATCTTCATTCATTACCACACTCATCATTATATCCTTCTTTGGTTGTATTGGATTATAATATGCCTGGTATGAATGGAGGGGAAGTTCTTATGCGGATGAAGATGGATGCATCACTCCGTGAGATTCCTGTTGCAATGTATTCTACCGGTATACATACAATCGATGATAAGTTAATGTGTATGGGTGCCTCTTATTGTTTCGAAAAAGGATCAGAATTTCATGAAGTATTTTCATTAGCGCGAACTTTCCGCCAAATTGTTGAAACACAGGAAGTCTCCCAGGCTATTTAACAAACATTGACTACCCTGTTGATTAAACTAAATTAATCTCCACAAGTAACATAAAAAACCCCCACCGTAAACGATGGGGGAACAACTAAAAAACACAAGCCGATGATGGTGGCTTAATTAGAACTTCGTCAGTTACACCAGGCACCTTTGTGTATCACTTTTCCTTAATCAGGCTTTTTACCGTCAAGGAAAGTATTTAAAGTGCTGATAGTAGTATTATTTTTTGAATCAGTTTTCACGGTGTAATTACTATAGAAGTTTTCCACTGTGGAAGCTGTATTATATAATTCCAGGTTGCGGCGGATATAAGCCGGGACAGAATCGAACTCATTGTTAGGATCAGCTGCATTCAGATTAAATGAAAGATTACGCAGTTTTTGAAGCCGCTCAGCTGCCCGTTTCTTCTCCTGGTCCTCGACTTCGTCCCCGACACGGGGTTCCTCAGCCTGGAACGGTTGGAGTGGAGTTTCCTGATTCATTGGCTTATCCGCCGCAGGAATGTCGTTACGTATCACCAGTTGCATGTCGAACAGTTCTTCCTGTTCTACTTTTGCAATAGGTGGTCGAACCGGTTCTTCAACAGGTTTGGAAGTAGATACTTCCGGTTTTGACTCTGTGTAAATATTGGATGGTCTGGCCAGGTATCCTCCTGCCGCTGCAGACGACGTAGAGGATGGTTTCGCATTGCTTGGAGTGGGTTGGTTATTATTTGAAGGAGCTTCATTATTGTTATCTCCTGCAGTAGGAGTGCCTTTTAAAATATTTTGTCTTAATCTTTCAAACCTATCGTCAAGCCATTGTTTCTTTCTTTCGAGCTCCTTTTTTTCATCATCTATTTCCGTCTGCTCGTCTGTCAATTTTAATTGCAGATGAACTGGTGGTTCTTCCTGCTTTTTATCCTCTTCAACGGGTATTTCCATCTGTTGTGCAGGTTTATCCTTCGGTAGTGAAACATATGTCAGCGGCATATAAACAGGTGCTTCTTCCTGTGGTTTTTGTAATGGAACTTCAACAGGTGATGATTCTTCAGTAAGCCTTGGTGCCATTTTATCAAGTATCATCTGTTCAACTACAGGTGCAGGCATTGACGAATTAGCTGATTCTTCACCCAGGGTCATTATTATCTTCTCTTCTTTAGGCTCCTGCCTGATCTCCACTCTTTTAACAAATGGATCCTTATGCTCAAATCCTGTAGCTATCAGAGTAATACCGATTTTATTGCCTAATGTATTATCATATCCCAAACCAAGTATTACATCCGTATGCTCTCCTGCCTGCGTTAATAAGTAACTCTGGATCACTTCTACTTCGTCCATGGTAAACTCATTTTCTCCTTCGGCGGAATTAATGTTAATCAGTATCCATTTAGCTCCCCGGATATCATTGTCGTTCAGCAAAGGAGAATTCAATGCTTCTTCGATTGCTTTATGTGCCCTGTCTTCTCCTTCAGCTTGTGCACTACCAAGGATTGCTACGCCACCACTTCTCATAACAGTGCATACGTCAGCGAAGTCCACATTGATCTGTCCTGTGCTGTTGATCACATCAGTGATACACTTTGCTGCAGTAGCTAATACATTATCCGCCTTTGCAAATGCTTCACGCATTTTCAGGTTACCAAACTGGTGTCTTAACTTATCGTTGCTGATCACCAATAAGGTATCAACATATTGCTTCAGATTTTTAATACCATCTTCCGCCTGTTGAATTCTCTTTTTTCCTTCGTATGCAAACGGTGTGGTGACAATACCAACTGTAAGGATGCCTAAATCTTTACAGATTTTAGCAATAATCGGAGCACCACCGGTTCCTGTTCCACCCCCCATGCCTACAGTGACAAAGGCCATTTTTGTATTCACCTCAAGGATTTTCTTGATTTCCTCAAGTGATTCCTCAGTTGCCTGTCTGCCAATTTCCGGGTTAGCCCCTGCCCCTAACCCTTGGGTCAGATGAGGTCCAAGTTGTACTTTATTAGGTACATTACTTTGTGCAATAGATTGTGCATCGGTATTACAGATAATGAAGTTAACTCCTTCGATATTCTGACTATACATGTGGTTTACAGCATTGCTGCCTCCGCCTCCGATACCGATAACTTTTATAATTGAGGATTTTTCCTTCGGGAGATCAAAGTGAATCATAGATTTTTGTTTGTGTTGTTCCTGGTACATAACAACTGATGATTAATTTTTTAGGTGTTGTTTGATGATGTTTTACTTAGAAATGTTGATCTTCTTCCTCTTTGAATATGTCAATTAAACTATTTTTGAATTTGCCCCAGAAATTTGACATACTCTTGCGTTTTCCTCCATTTCCTTCACTCTCACCTTCCAGAACTGTCACTTCTTCTTCAGATTTAAGTAAACCCGGTGGGACAGTCACTTTAGAAAAGCTCTTTTCAAATTCCTTCCGTTTGTGTTCGTAATCATCATAACCTTTTAGTATTAATCCTAGGCATGTTGCATATGTCGGCTTAGCCAGTTCTTCTATATGGCCTGGTGCTAAATGTTCATTAGGTAATCCTATACGTGCATTTAATCCAGTCACATACTCTGTCAATTGTATTAAATGTTTTAATTGAGATCCTCCACCTGTAAGAATAATACCGCCATTCAACATCTTGTTGTCGAGACCAACCTGCTTCAGGTGGTAGGTGACAAAATCGAGGATCTCACTCATACGTGCCTGGATAATATTAGCCAGGTTCTTTACACTGATCTCCTTGGCAGGCATTCCTCTCAATCCTGGAATAGTGATATAAGCATTTGCCTTTGCCTCATTAGCCAGTGCACTGCCGAATTGAACCTTCATTTGGTCTGCCTGGGTTTTTAAAACGCCTAAACCCATTTTAATATCATTGGTGATGTTTTCACCCGCAAGAGGAATTACGGTAGTATGTTTGAGAATACCTTCATAGAAGATTGCCAGGTCTGTAGTACCACCACCAATATCGACGATTGCTACTCCGGCTTCCATATCTTCCTGCGCCATCACCGCAGCAGAAGAAGCCAAAGGTTGCAACACTAAATCTTTTGTTCTCAGTTGTGCTTTTTCAACAGATCGGTTGATATTCCTGATAGCATTCTTATCCCCGGTAATAATGTGAAAGTTCGCACCTACTTTAACTCCACCGTAACCTATAGGGTTCGCAATATTAGGGATGTTATCAACCGTATATTCCTGTGGTATGACATCTATGATCTGGTCACCTGCAGGAATGTATGTTTTATATTGATCGAAAATCAACTGGTCTATTTCTTTCTGAGAAATTTCATCATCGGTGTCATGACGTACTATGTCACCCCTGGTCTGAAGACTTTTAATATGGTGGCCTGCAATTCCAACATAAACTTCATTCACTTCCAGGTTGGGATTGGAAGCATAGCAAGCGTCCAGCGCCTGTTTAATGGCTTTGATGGTTTCGTCAATGTTAAGCACCAGCCCGTGCTTGACACCATTTGAGTTGGCGCGACCGAAACCAAGGATCTCCAGTTTGCCAAATTCGTTCTTCCGCCCGGCAATCACTGCGATCTTAGTTGTTCCAATGTCAAGCCCCACAATAATTGGTTGCTCGTTGTTCATTATATGCTGTTTTTAGTTGTTAACAGTGGTTTGGATTCTTTAATGGTTAAACTTCTCTGCTATTTTGTATTTTATCACTTCTCCTACCATGTACCGGATCATTAATAATAGTTTTCAATTCTCTTTTCCATTACTGCTTTAGGCTCTTTCATGCTGTCTTTCTCTCTAACCTTCTTCTGTACATTATACACTTTATTGTTCTCCTTTTTAATCACTGGTTTAATGATAGGGTTTGATTCAGTCTTCATAGGAACAGAGTTCGTCGATAGGGACTTAATATTTTGTTCTATAATCTTTGGCTGTGTTTTTACTCCAGATGAATCCTGTGCTGGCAGATTTGCTTCTTCGGTAGCGGCTTCTGCTTCCTTACTCTTAAGAAGGTTTTCGATGCTCTGTTGCAGTTGAATAGAATCAACGTTTGATACGGCTCCTTTCTTCACTCCAACTACCTGGCCTTTGAACTGTACATTCAATTCTGCATACTTGTTAAACCCGGTTTTCGACATCACCTGCTTATAGAATATATATAACCGGTGCAGTTTATCTTCAACGTTTTCATATTTCCCCAATTTTATAATGTGATCTCCAATTACAGGCACCAATACAAATTCATTATCCCGGTTTATATCTATCTGCCCTATCTGCGCATTCCAGAATGGATCCGCATTAATGGCGTTAACCACCTCCTTCATTGCAATGAACTGTGCACTATCACTACTATTCCACTTTTTTGCTGGTGTAAATCCCGTAACTACCTGTAAGCGCAAATGCTCATTTGGCAACAAATTCAACTCTTGCCCAAAAGAATCAATATAGAAGGATGTTCCTGCCCACGTAAACACCCTTGCAATCGGGGTTCGTTCCCACACAGAGATATTCAGTTGATCCTTGCTGTCGAAGTAGAGTTCAGCATTCTGTATCCATTGATTCTTTTCAATAGTCTTTTCCAGAGTGGGCAAATTAACCAGTCCAACAGGTTTGTTTAAAATGGTTCCTCCGGACACTTTTTGTATTGTCTTTAAAATATCCTCCTTCTTAATGTACCTGCTGCTCTCTCCTTTCATCTCAATAATAATTCCTTTGCACACGTGATCTATACGTTTGCCATTAGCGGCAATTAACAGGGATGCAATACCTCCAACTACCAGTATCCAGGCAGCAAAAAACAAGATCTTGTATATTTTTCTTCTTCTCAATTTTTTTCAATAATCTTTTTTACCTGTGGCACCATAGCATCAATATTTCCCGCACCTGCCATTAGAATTACTTCACCTAAATGCACATCTTTTTTTGTCATATGATCTTTTATCCAGCCAAGTAAATCTTCGTTGGTAAGTAATAACTTATCAGAAGAATTTACTTTAGATAATATCACCTTACTTGACACTCCTTCTATAGGTAATTCACGCGCTGGATAAATTGGCAATAGGATAACCCTATCTGCTAAAGACAAAGACTCCGCGAATCCATCTGCCAGGTCCCTTGTTCTTGTATATAGGTGCGGTTGAAATACAACTGTAAGGACCCGCTTAGGAAATAAACTCCTTGCGCTGCTGATCAATGCTCGCAATTCTTCCGGATGATGGGCGTAATCATCTATTAACACAGGTCTTATATAAGTTCCTTCCTCCTGGGTTACTGGTGGGAGGATGTATTCAAATCTTCTCTTCACACCTTTAAATTCTTTTATTGCTGCCTTAATTTCTTCTTCTGCTATTTTTAATTCATTGGCAACACAAATAGCAGCAACTGCATTCTCTATGTTATGCATACCGCCAATATGTAATTCCAACCCATTTACCTGCTTATCTTTTAATTGAACATCAAAGTGGTAGGTCCCTTCATCAATCCTGATGTTCATTGCATAAGCATCTGCCGCATCATTTTGAAGACTATAACTCATCTTACGGGATGCTTTAACATCCTTTATTCTATGTAATCCAAACTTGCTAACCAACAAACCTCCTTCAATGATTTTATTTCCAAATTCAACAAAGGCATCCTGCATAGCTTCTTCTGTCCCATATATATCCAGGTGATCTGCATCCATTGCACTAATAGTAGCTATAGCGGGTCGAAGCTTCAGAAAACTACGATCATATTCATCTGCTTCGATAACACAAACTCCATTATCACTCTTCCAGAAATTTGTGTGGTAGTTAACAGATATACCACCCAGAAAAGCTGTACATCCATACCCACTAGATCGCAGGATGTGCCCAATCATTGTTGTAATGGTTGTCTTTCCGTGTGTTCCGGCGGTACAAATGTTGAATGCATTAGAAGTTATTGCTTCCAACACATCACTTCTCTTATAGACCCGATAATTATTTTCAAAATAGAAAACCAGCTCTTTATGATCTTCAGGGATTGCTGGTGTATAAACAACGAAATCTACCACTTTAGGAATAAAAGAGAGATCTTCATCAAAATGAATGGAAGCACCCTCGGCCTTCAATTCACTTGTTAAGTCAGATTCTGTTCTGTCATATCCACTAACCTTTACACCTATGGAAAGAAAATAACGGGCAAGTGCACTCATACCAATTCCACCAATGCCAATAAAGTAAACTTCCGATAACCTCTCATTATCCTTACCAGGAAGCAACTCTGTTAGTTCCGTATTTAACCTGTATCTAATTTCGTTTTTTATAACAGCTGGTTTTAAAGCTTTTTATTAAATGGTTTTTAATATTTCATCCGCTATCTTAACATCAGCATCAACAACTTTTAACTTGCCAATATTCTGTTTCAATTGGACCTGCTTACTCTCGTCTTGAGCGAGTTCAATGATCTGCGGAACCATTTTCACACTCGCTTCATTATCCCTTATCATCAGGGCTGCGTCCCGTTTAACAAGATTTAATGCATTGATTGTCTGGTGATCTTCTGCAGCAAAAGGAAAGGGTACGAATAAAACGGGCTTTTGAACCACACATAATTCTGAGATGGCCATTGCTCCTGCTCTTGATATTACAATGTCTGCAGCAGCATAAGCATGTTCCATATCTGAGATAAAATCATTTACCCAGACGAAAGGTTTGCCAGTGGCTTGTTCCTTCCATTTTGCTGCATCGGTTTTTCCGGTTTGCCATATCAGTTGTAGACCGGCAGATTCAAAATCATTCAAACCATTTGCAATGCCTTCATTTATGGACCTGGCCCCGAGACTCCCACCGGTAATAAAAACAGTTTTCCTCCCTTTCTCAAGATCAAACTTTGCAAGTGCCTCGTCCTTATTGATTGAAGAGACATTTACAATCCCAGGTCTTACAGGATTACCACTTATGATGATCTTTTGTGCCGGGAAGAACTTCTCCATACCATCAGTAGCAACAAAAACCTTTGTCGCTTTTTTCCCCAGGAGTGAATTTGACTTTCCTGCAAAAGAATTTGATTCGTGTATGAAAGTTTTTATTCCCTTTGCCTGGGCATAGCGCAAGACAGGAAAAGAAGAATAACCACCTACACCAATCACTGCATCTGGTTTGAAATGATTGACAATCCTTCTTACTTGCAGGAAGCTCTTAATCAACTTCCATGGCAGACCAATATTCTTTATCAAAGAACTCCTGTTAAACCCGGCTATATCCAGCCCCTTGATTCTATACCCTGCTTGTGGTACTTTCTCCATTTCCATTCTCCCCTTTGCACCTACAAAAAGTATTTCTGCCGACGGTTGTAATCGTTTCAGTGCATTTGCTATGGCCACCGCGGGAAAAATATGACCACCGGTGCCTCCTCCTGCTATAATGAATCGACCACTATTCACATTAAAATGAGAACTTTTTAATGAACCTCCTTCTTCATATTTCAATTCTTCACTCATTTATAATCCATTTTATCTGTCACCAGTCCTGCTGATGCAAGCACTTCTTCATCGTCTTCGTCTTCTTCAGATTCCATTTCCTCTTCTAATTTCCTTTGCTTCTCTCCTTCAAGCTGCTCTACGTTTCTTGCTACACTGAGAATAATTCCAATGGATAAACACGTAAAGAGAAAACTACTTCCTCCCATACTTACCAATGGAAGTGTTACACCTGTGACCGGGAATAGGTTTACATTAACTGCCATGTTAGCCATTGCCTGTATGACCAGGGTAAAACTGAGTCCAAGGGCCAGGAAGGCTCCGAAAGCATAAGGACACTTTTTAAATAAACGGATGCTCCTATAGAGAAAAACGATATATATAAATATTATAAAGGCCCCTCCAATTAATCCATACTCCTCGATGAGGGTAGCGAAAATGTAATCGTTATAAGCCTGTGGCAAGAAGTTCCTTGCTTCTCCATTACCCGGCCCCTTTCCTATTATTCCGCCCCTGGCAATTGCAATCTTAGCCTGGTTCACCTGGTAGTGATCATCATCGGTTACTTCCTTAGACCCGTACATGAAATTCTCCACCCTGCCAATCCAGGTATCCACCCGTGCAAAGAGTTTCGTTGAATTTCCCTTTGAAGTAATTACTTCCTCATCGGCTGAAGACTTATGTTTAACCACAGCTGCAGTAATCAGGAAAACCAGCGGAATGATTGCGAACAATAGAGTTAAGAGTAGGTGTTTTGTACTAACTCTTCCAATAAACATTAATAGCATGCAGCTAGCACCTAAAAGAAGGGCAGTAGATAAATTTGCCGGAGCAATCAACAGGCAGGTTATACCCACCGGAATAATTACCGGCAGGAACCCTTTGTAAAAATCTTTGATTTTGTTCTGCTTACGGCTTAATAACCTTGCCAGGAACATAAACAAAGAAAGCTTCGCAAGGTCAGACGTTTGCATCGTCAGGTTAATAATCGGCAATCTTATCCAACGGCTCCCCTCATTCAAGGTTACTCCAAATAAAAGTGTATAAAGTAAAAGAGGGATAGAAAATATAAATAGGATCTTAGCCAACTTTGAATATAAGGTATAGTTTACCCTGTGAGCACAGTAAATGATACAAAGTCCTACCAGGATAAAAGCGACCTGTTTAAATAAATACACTTCCGTATTGCCTTTATACATTTTATAAGCAAGCGAACCGGTTGCACTATAAACAACTAACAAAGACACAACAACCAACAGCAGCACAGAAGCCCATATCACCTTATCACCCTTTGTCCTTTGAAGGATATTGGCTGTCCTGAGAGAAGTAAGATCAGAAAACTTTATATCCTGTGATTCAATCATAAATTTTTAACTGCTTCCTTAAATTGTCTTCCCCTGTCTTCGTAATTTTTAAATAAGTCAAAGCTGGCACATGCAGGACTTAACAATACTACATCGCCCGGCGAGGCTAAATGATAAGCAGCGGTGACAGCATCTACAGCACTTGCAGTGTCGTATACTTTTACTGACTTATCAAAGGCTTCATGAATTTTCGTATTGTCTGTACCCATACACACAATTGTTTTCACTTTTTCTTCTACCAACTCTTTGATAAGGGAATAGTCATTGCCTTTATCAATACCACCAAGGATCAGGACTGTAGGCTTAGTCATGCTTTCCAATGCATACCAACTGGAGTTCACATTTGTAGCCTTACTGTCGTTAATAAATTCAACGCCGCGCACTGTTGCGACAAACTCCATTCGATGCTCCAGGTTCTCAAAGGTCTGTACAGCTTCACGGATCTTACTTTTCCTGATGTCCATCGTTGCTCCTGCTACACAAGCTGCCATAGTATTATACTGATTGTGTTTGCCTTTTAATGCAAAGTCATAGATGCTCATTGTTTGCGGCTCCTCTTTAACAGCCACGTGCATCTCATTGCCCTGGATGTAGCCGCCTTTCTCAATTTTTTGCTTCATACTAATTGCTAGTAGTTTTGATTTAATAGGTTGTTTATTTAAATGCTCCATGATCACTTCGTCATCTAGATTGTAGATGAAATAATCCGTGGCTGTTTGATTTTCTATTATCCTGAATTTGCTCCTTATATAATTTTCAAATTTGTAATCATACCTGTCGAGATGGTCCTCCGTAATATTTAAAAGGATTGCCACATCAGGCCTGAAATTCACTATGTCGTCCAATTGAAAAGAACTGATCTCCGCAACATATAAGCCTTTCGGATCTTCAGCTACCTGTTTGGCAAATGAATAACCGATGTTCCCTACCAATGCACATTCCAAACCCGCCTGTTTGCAGATGTGGTAAGTAAGAGCTGTTGTTGTTGATTTACCATTACTACCGGTTATGGCAATTATCTTACTATCTCCTTTGTAACGGTAGGCCAATTCAATTTCACTGATTACAGGTATCCCTTTTTTTCTAACCCGTTTTACCCACTCGTTCTTATCAGGAATTCCGGGACTCTTCACTACTTCGTCAGCGTTCAACAATACTTTTTCATCAATACCCTCTTCTATAAACTGGATATTTGAATTCATTAGCTCACTCCTGTAAACTTCCTTCAAAGAGCCTTCGTCCATCAGAACTACTTTATAGTCCTGCTTCTTTGCCAGTATTGCGGCACCAACACCGCTTTCTCCTCCGCCAAGTATTACCAGTCTCTTTTTCATCTCCGATCTTCTTTTCAGATGTACGGAAGCTTGGTTCTTCAATGGAATTACATTTGTTCTACAAATCGAATCGGATTATTACGGTTTTTCATTGGGTATCCTCTTGGGTGGTTTTTCAATAATTCATTATCTAAGCTTTAAAGTCACAATTGCTAAAACGGCACATAATATGGTGACGATCCAAAACCGTGTTACGATTTTGGCCTCGTGATAACCTAACTTTTGATAATGGTGATGCAAAGGACTCATAAGGAACACTCTCCTGCCTTCACCATACTTCCTCTTGGTGTATTTAAAATAGGCCACCTGCATCATCACACTCAGATTCTCTACCAGGAATACTCCGCATATAATAGGTATCAATAACTCTTTATGAACAATAATGGCAAGTGCTGCTATAATACCTCCCAACGTTAAACTGCCTGTATCTCCCATGAACACCTGGGCAGGGTAAGAGTTGTACCACAGGAAACCTATACAGGCACCTATCATCGCCCCTATAAATATGGATAGCTCGCCAAGATTAGGGATGTACATGATATTCAGGTAATCTGCTACCAACAGGCTACCACTCGCATAGGCGAATATGCCCAGTGACGCACTAATAACCGCCGATGTACCCGTCGCAAGACCATCCAATCCATCTGTAATATTTGCCCCATTGGATACAGCTGTTATTATGAAGATTACGATAAGGATATACAATATCCAGGTGTAACCTCTCCATGATGCCGGCAGGAGTTTAGAATAGTTGAACTCATGAGTCTTTACAAAAGGAATAGTTGTAGTAAAGGATTTTGCAGGAACGAAATATTTATTTTTTTCATTGACCCTTTTAGTGATTACCGTGGTATCTGCAGATCTCGGAGTACCCTGGTATTCTCTCCAGATCTTTACATTTGGATTAAAGTATAATGTAGCTCCTACTACAACTCCCAACATTATCTGGCCGAAAATCTTAAACTTACCCGCCAGTCCATCATTATCTCCCTTCTTATACTTGATTCCTTTTTGTTGTGCAATTCTCTTTGCCCGAAGCTTCAGGTAATCATCAATAAAGCCAATAGCCGCCATCCATATAGTACAGAAAATCATCAGGCGGATGTAAACCTTAGTTAGATCAGCTAAGAGGAGAGTTGGAATTAGTATCGCCAGGATAATGATGATACCACCCATTGTTGGTGTTCCTTTCTTTTGTTGTTCTCCATGCAACCCCAGGTCTCTTACTGCTTCTCCTATTTGCTTCTTTTGAAGGTATCTTATAAGTTTTTTCCCGTAAATAGTAGTGATGAATAAGGAAAGAAGTACTGCCAGCAACACCCTGAATGTAATGAACTGGAACAAGGAACTACCCGGAAACCGGTAACCTTGAGTTCTTAGCCATTCAAAAAGGGAGTATAGCATTTTACTTTATTTATTAATCCTTTTGGCTTATTAATTTTATTTCTCCAGCTGCTCAAAAATTTCTATCAACACTTCTTTATCATCGAAGTGATGTTTTACACCTTTTATCTCCTGGTATTTCTCATGTCCTTTACCAGCAATGAGAACGATGTCTTCCGGTTGGGCCATCTGAACAGCTGTCTTAATTGCCTGCCTGCGATCAGCAATCGAAACATATTTACGTTTGGCAGCCGAGTTCAAACCATTCTCCATATCACCCAGGATTTCCGTTGGATCTTCTGACCGCGGATTGTCACTGGTGAAGATCACTTTATCACTGTGTTCACATGCTACTTCACCCATTACCGGTCTCTTGGTTTTATCCCTGTCGCCACCACAACCAACCACTGTTATCACCTGCTCATTACCTTCCCTTAGTCGCTTAATTGTAGTCAACACATTCACCAGCGCATCCGGGGTATGTGCATAATCAACAATGCCGATGATCTTTTCTTTTGGTGAAATGATGTAATCAAATCTTCCTTCAGCACCTGTGGTATTACTTAAACATTCCAGTACTTCTCTTTTATCCTCACCAAGGCAAATGGCTGCTCCATAAACAGCTAATAAATTGTAGGCATTGAATTCACCAATTAACCTGAAGTGCACTTCCTGGTCATTGATGTTCATAACCAGGCCCGTGAGATTGTTCATCAGGATCTTGCCTTTAAAATCAGCCACTGTCTTCAGACTATAGGAATATTTCTTTGCCGCCGTATTCTGCAGCATCACCATTCCTCTTTTGTCATCTGCATTGGTAATGGCAAAGGCAGATGATGATAATCCATCAAAAAAGGCTTTTTTAGCTTTTATGTATTCATCAAAGGTTTTATGATAATCCAGGTGGTCATGTGTGATATTACTAAACAATGCCCCGACAAAACTTGCACCTGCAATTCTTTTCTGGTGGATGGCATGAGAACTTACTTCCATAAATGCAAATTCACATCCCGCTTCCACCATCTGTCTTAATAATGCGTTCAGGCTTACCGGGTCAGGAGTAGTGTGAGTGGAAGGAATGATCTTACCTGCAATTTGGTTTTCTACTGTACTAACTAAGCCACAGGTATAACCCAGGCATGTAAATAACTTATATAATAAAGTAGCAATTGTTGTTTTACCATTCGTTCCTGTTACACCTACAAGCTTCAGCTTTAATGAGGGCTGATCATAATAGTTATGCGCTATTATACCTGCAGCTTCGGCACTGTCACCTGTTTTTACATAAGTAACATTCTCATGTAAATCGTTTGGCATCTCTTCGCACACTATTGCAACAGCTCCTGCTTCCACAGCCTTTGATATATAGGCATGGCCATCTGCCGCTGCTCCTTTTACTGCAATAAAACAGGTTCCTTTGATTACCTTACGGGAATCTATCTGTACATCAATAATATTAATGTCCGTCTTGCCAGTGATGGCAGTTGTATGAACCTTATATAATATATCGCTTAATACCTTCACATTAATTTAGTAAGAGTGTTACTTTCTTGTTTTTACCAATTGGTGCACCGGGTAATAAATCCTGTGCGACTACTTTACCTCTTCCCCTTGTTATTACTTTCACCCCGTTTGTCTCACAGGCATATAATGCATCCCGTAGCACCATATGACGAACGTCCGGCATAATTGAAGCACTAACCACTTCAGTTTTCATCACCGGTTTGAAATTCGAACTATACACTTCTGACCATTTGCCAGACACAGTGGATGAATCTCTATACATCACACCGAGGTTTTTCAACACCTGCAGCATACCGGATTTATATCCTGTATAATTGTAATAGCTGCTATCTACACTAATATTGTTATTGGGTTTAGGTGTTTGGATATATTGTGCAAATAACCCAGTAGCGATTTCTTTAAACACAGGAGCAGCTAACTGCCCACCATAATGCATGGCTGCATGAGGTTTGGTTTTAATTACCACAATGCAGGTATATTGCGGTTTCTCTGCCGGGAAGAAACCTACAAAAGAAGCCTGGTAAACTCCATCATCATAGTTTAAACCTCCACCCGCAACATGAGCGGTGCCTGTTTTACCGGCAACGGTGTATGGAAAATCCTTAAAAACATCCTTTGCTGTTCCTTCTGTAGTTACAGCAACCATAGCCTCTTTGGCAGCCTTTATCACTTCCGGCTTACTAAGGTTTTCATCTATAAGTGTAGGATCAATTTGCTTTATAGTTACACCATTGGATTTAATTGTGTTAACCAGGTAAGGCTTCATCATTTTGCCATTGTTAGCAACGGCATTGTAAAGCATTAATGTATGCAGAGGACTTACTTCGATGGCATAACCAAAAGAAGCTGTAACCATTGCATGCAGCCCTTCTTTATTTCGTTTGATTTTTGGAAGCCTTGGCGCATCTTCTCCAACCAGGTCAATGCCTGTTCTTTTATCAAGATGGAATTTCTTAAGATAGTTCTTATATATATCTGGGCGCTCTGCAAAAGCCTTGTAAGCAATCATGCTCATTCCCACATTGGAACTATGAGCAAAACATTCCTTCACAGTTAACACTGGCTTAGGCGCTCGTTCCGCATCATTGACCACTCTCACTCCAACATATGCACTACCTGAACTACCCACATTTACCATGTCATTGATCCTGCTGGAGCCATTATCTAAAACAGCAAGCAGAGTAGCTAACTTAATTGTAGAACCCGGCTCTGTTGTTTGTAAAGCATAGTTGAGTGTTTCATCATAAGTGCCCTTATTCGTTTTACCCAGGTTAGCTATTGCTTTTATTTTGCCGGTCTTTGTTTCCATTACTATACAGGTACCATGTTCCGACTCACTTTCCATCATCATCTTCATTAGAGCAGATTCAACCATGTCCTGCATATGAACATCGAGGGTAGTAATGATATCCTTCCCATTTTCAGATTCTATTTCATAACCCTCCACCGGCACCGGTGCACCACCTGAAATATAACGAACCAATCTTTTACCGTTTGTGCCTGTGAGCATGCTATCATATGTTCTCTCCAGGCCAACGTTCTGGGCATTCTGCCTTGCCAGGCCAATGGTTCTTCTGCCGAGCATGCCAAATGGATTCAACCTCTTACTCTTCTCTTCCACAATCACTCCACTTTTATTGCGTCCTAATCTTACTAATGGAAAATTTCTAAACTCTTTATATTGCTCAAATGACAGGCCTTTTTTAAGAAGGTAGTACCGGTTCTCTTGTTTATAAGCGAAATTCAATGCATGTTTATATTCTGCAGAGCTTTTATCCCTGAACAGTTTTGAACATGCTATGCAGAAGGAATCAATATTATTACGATAATTTTTTCCTTTTTTCACATGCAATCCTTCCGCACCAAAATCCATGTACACATCATAATAGGGTATTGAAGTACTCAGCATCTGTCCATCCTCACTGTAGATTGTTCCCCGTTCTGCATCCAGTTCCACATATTTCTGGTGCATGCTGTCGGAAAGACTTCTCCAATGGGTGCCCTGCACTTTCTGAATATAGAAAGCCCGACCAAGGACGCAGAAGCTTAATACCACCACGCCAATGAAGCTCAGGTAAACTCTCCATAATATGTCGCGCTTGATCTCCACCCCTTTAGTTGATTATGTTTAGTTGTTTTTAGTTTCTGTACTATCTATTAACACCACCGGTTCTTCTTTTAACTGTTTCAAACCAAGAGGAGTCACCGCCTGTATCATCTCACTCTCCTTACTTCTCAATAAGGCATCTCCTTTCACCGATTTAAACTCATTTTGCAGATCTTTCAATTCAGCCGTTGACCTCACGATCTTCCTGTTAATTTTATCTGCCACATGTCCATTATAGATATAAAGAACTGCCAACGCGGCAAGGAAAAGAAAAAACGGGATCTGTCTTACGATTGAACTGTAATTCAGCAATCGTTTCCAGGGAAATCTCCATCTCAATTCTTGTTGTTCCTTGCTTCTCATAATTCTTCAAAATGGTATTCAAGGGATATTAAGATTTTCAGTCTGTTTATATTTTCTCTGCCACCCGGAGCTTAGCGCTCCTGGACCTTGGATTTCTTTTTATTTCTTCCGCCGATGCTGTCACCGGCTTCTTTGTGATCACCTTTAAAGTGTTTACCTCTTTCCTACTTTCAAATGGATTTTCTTTTTCCACTTCGAAAGTGTTGTTCTTAAAGAACACTTTCACTATTCTGTCCTCAATTGAATGAAAAGTGATGATCACCGCTCTTCCTCCTTTCTTCAATACTCCAGGCACTTGCTCCAGCATTTCCTTCAGAGCTTTTACCTCATCATTCACTTCAATTCTTAAGGCTTGAAACACCTGGGCGAAATACTTATTAGGATTACCTTTCACGATGGATCTTAGAGCTGTTTTGAAACTTTCAATGGTATCAAACTGCCTGACCCTTCTAGCCTCCACGATTGTTTTGGCAAGTGTCTTCGAATTGGTCACTTCACCATTCTGTTCAAAGAGCTTGTGTAACTGCTGCTCTGAATATGTGTTCAAAATACCGGCAGCCGTAAGCGTCTGCCTCTGGTCCATCCGCATGTCGAGATTTGCATCAAAGCGGGTGGAAAACCCTCGTGTCGCTTCATCAAATTGATGGCTGCTCACCCCCAGGTCTGCCAGAAGTCCATCCACCTGCTCAATCCCTTCCAACTTTAAAAACCTTTGAAGGTGCCTGAAGTTGTGAGGTACGAATACCAGTCGCTCATCCTCCGGAACGTTCTGCCGGGCATCCACATCCTGGTCAAAAACAATCAACTTCCCTGAAGATGAAAGTTTATCGAGAATGGCTTTACTATGTCCACCACCACCATAAGTACAGTCTACATATACACCTGTTGGGTTGATTTTGAGGTACTCAATTACCTCAGCTAACAGGACAGGAACATGGTAAGCAGCGGAAGGAAATTCGGAATTTGATGATGAATTGCTTTCTACTTTTTTCTTCTTTTCACTCATCACTTTACATTCAAATCATTTCTATTTCCCATCACTTTTGTTGCCAGGGCACTGAACTCGCTTGGTGTTAATGATTCAAAGAACTTGTCATAATTTTCTTTGGACCAGATCTCGATCTTGTCCACTGCTGAAGCCAGGATAACATCTTTACCCAGGTCAGCGTATTCTTTAAGATTCTGCGGCAGAAGAATGCGACCTGCTGAATCAATCTCTACCTCTGTGGCACCATTTAGAAACATTCTTCTAAACACTCTCACATCCGGATCAAAATCGTTCAATGCGCTGATCTGCCTATATAATGGATCCCAGGATTGCTTTGGATATAGGGTTAGGCATTTTTCAAAGCCCCTGTTAATAACAAAATGTGTATTTTCCCCTTCAGGCAACTGCTTTTTCAGATTTGCCGGAAGCAGAAAGCGACCTTTTGCGTCCACAGTAACTTCAAATTCACCTAAGAAGCCTATCATTATCAATGAATTAGAAACGTAAATCCATATTTGACACAAAATAACACTTTTTACCACTTTTTAATAACTTTTTCCACCAATTTAATTATCCACCATATTGTGTACTGATAATCAATGTATTACATGAGATTACTTCCTGTTTTGCAGAAACTTGCTGAATAACTTGTGAATGCACTGTGGATAAGTGTGAATTCCTGTGCATATTGCTACCATTACCTTTATCCTTTGCTGCAGTTTGCCGCATGAGAATACAACCTTCAGATATTAGAATAGCAGATTACTCCTACCAACTGCCCCCTGAAAGAATCGCGAATTTTCCGTTGGCAGTAAGGGACCAATCAAAACTCCTGGTATATAAATATGGAGAGTTTACAGATGATTGGTTTTTCAACCTTAGTGAGCATATACCACGCGGAAGTAGTTTATTTCTTAATAACACCAGGGTAATAGAAGCAAGAGTACTATTTCAAAAACCTACAGGCGGAGTAATTGAAATCTTTTTACTGGAGCCTCACGAACAAAGTATTGAAGCTGCATTACAGGAAACAAAAACTTCGAAATGGAATTGTTTAATTGGCGGAGCTTCAAAATGGAAGCATGGCCAGTTGTTGATGAAGAAACTTGTGGTGAATTCACAGGAAGTAAAACTCAGAGCAAGGTATTTAAATAAAGAGACAGACTGCTTTACTATAGAATTCGCCTGGGATTCAGAAGATGTTCACTTCATTGATATCCTGCATAGCGCAGGTGCCATCCCGCTACCTCCTTACATCAAAAGGTCGGCTGAAAAAATAGATAACGAACGTTATCAAACCATTTTCGGACGTTATGATGGTTCTGTGGCTGCTCCAACAGCAGCACTCCATTTTACTGATAATGTTTTCAAGAGCTTATCAGAAAAAAATATCAGCTGTAACTACATCACCCTACATGTTGGTGCAGGAACTTTTAAACCGGTGAAGTCGCAAACGATTGCTGATCATGAAATGCATGCCGAAGTATTCTCCGTGAACAGAACTGTATTACAAAACTTAATATCTGCTGAAAGTGTAATTGCTGTTGGCACTACCAGTTTACGTACGCTGGAGAGCCTGCATTGGCTTGGTGTAAAATTGCTTAACGGAGCAATTGACAAAGAATGGGAACTGCACCAGTGGGAACCTTATAATCTTAATAATGCTATTGGATACAAAGAGAGTCTAACTGCCATCATTAAACGAATGGAGCAAACAGGAGAAGAAGATATCCATTGCCGCACCAGTTTACTCATTGTACCGGGGTATTCATTCAAAATACCGTCAGCTATCATAACAAACTTTCATCAACCGAATTCCACTCTATTGTTATTGGTTGCAGCCTTTGTAGGTGAGGACTGGAAGAAAATTTACCAACATGCTTTAGAAAGTGATTATCGCTTTCTTAGTTATGGCGATAGCAGTCTTCTGTGGAGAAAATAATTCTTCCGGCGTTTAACTTCTCTTACTCTCACGTTTCATGACTCACATTTCACGTCTAACGTCTCACGCTTCCCGTTTCACTTTTCATCCTCCTTTCTTCAGAGGCAATTCAATAGTAAAACAACTCCCTTTTCCCAATGTACTTTCTGCTTTAATGTGTCCTTCATGCCCTTGCACAACATTCTTTACATAACTAAGTCCAAGACCAAAACCCTTCACGTTATGAATATTGCCTGTGTGTGCCCGGTAAAACTTCTCAAAAATGCGTTTTACAGTTTCTCTCGACATCCCTATTCCATTATCCTCAATGCGAATGATGAAGTACTTTTCATTGCTGGATGTGTGAACGCAGATGCGGGGAGGTACATTATCTTTTGAATATTTCACAGCATTATCCATCAGGTTATTTACAAGGTTCGATATATGCACTTCATCTCCCTCAATAAGATCTTGTGTTGCATCCAACTGCAATTCCAAATTACCTTGCTTTTCATGCAAACGCAAAATGAAATTATCCGCCACATCATTGATGATCTGGTGAATATGAAGAGGCTTCAAATTGAGTTGCACTTCCTGGCGGTCCATTAGGGCAGATTTCAATATCGTTTCCACCTGCCGGTTCATTCTCTGGTTTTCTTCTTTAATAATGCTGCTGAAGTAAGAAAGCTTGCTTACATCCTTCTGTACCTTTTCATTACGCAGTGCATCCACAGCCAACGAAATGGTTGCGATAGGAGTTTTGAATTCATGGGTCATGTTGTTGATAAAATCGTTCTTGATCTCACTTACTTTTTTCTGACGCAACATAGTTCGTACGGTGAGATAAAACGCCGCCATGATAAATAACGTAAACAGTACTGCTACAATGATGTTTGGTGTAAGATCCTTGAAAACAACATCACGAAGGTTGGGTACTACAACAATCAGCATTTCATCCGGAGTCAGGTTCTCGGCTATACTTCCGCTGGGTGGATTCAACAGGTAATTAAATGATTTATGGTTTATGGTATCCCGATACCACGCGGTGAAGTTGGCTGATTGTCTTTCCATCACACCAAGTGAACCGCTGCTGATAGTTGCTAGACCAAACTCGAAAGTAACCTGTTCTAAATGTTGTGTCTCAAATGCCAGCCTGATCTTTTCATACAACTCCTGTGTGGTATAACGACTCGCAATACTGTATGGCTTGCTCAGTTCAATGGAAAAATTGTCGAAGCTTCCCTGTGTTTTATTGGGAACACTCAAGCCCTTGTATTCCGTTAATTCATCAATTATACTTCTGCCAACATTTTCCTCCAGCTTTTGCCTGTACTGATCTTCTCGTAGCAAAAGCATGTTGTTCAGCCAGTTGATCTGTATATAAATAACACCCAGCAAAGAGATGCTTATAAGAATAATAATTATGGAGAAAATTCTATTCACAAACAGCAAGATGGTGAAAAATTTGCGTTCACAAAAATAACATCCTCATCTTCTGCGACAGGTGGCATAAGTTTGTTATACCTTATATTTAACACATACAGCAGTTTTTTATGGTTGAACCTGCAGCAGGAGTATTATTGATCGCAGATCCGTTTTTGAAAGATCCGAACTTCATGAGGACAGTTGTATTCCTCACCGAACACCGTGAAGATGGCACTATTGGATTTGTACTAAACAGGCAATACGAAAACACGCTGGATGAACTGATTCCGGAAGTTGAAGGTCATAAACTGCCGGTATATTATGGAGGCCCAGTGCAAATGAATACTATTCATTTCCTACATCGTTATCCTGATGAAGTCCCCGGTGGCATAGAAGTTATGAAAGGTGTTTTTTGGGGAGGCGACTTCGATGCTGTGATTCAACTGATTAACAGTGGCCATGCTGACCCCGAAAAGATCCGTTTTTATATTGGTTACTCAGGTTGGAGCACCGGTCAGCTAGAAACAGAGATGACTGAAAAGACATGGCTGACCGTAGAGGCAGTTAAAAAACTGGTGTTTCATCCCAATGCAGAAGAGATCTGGAAAGACTCACTCAAACACATGGGAGGTGAATATGAAATGATGATCAACTTCCCTATAGATCCCCAGTTGAATTAGACCACTGCCGCTACGCCTGTCCTCCAGGAGGAGAAGCTTTAGTTATAGATACTATCCTTTTTAAAAGTTTCATTAGAAAAGTCACGTTAACTGTCTATACTTACTCTTTTCCTTCCACGTGAGCAGGGTCTACTCCTTTTCGTAAGCTTTTGGTAAGCTTTTGGTAAGCTTTTCCATAGCTTTTCTCCATACAAAAGCTTACCAAAAGCTTACCTAAACTAATGCATAAGTATACCCTCATTCCTAGTGAATATATCCTGGATCAATAAATCCAGATAATAAAAAAGCCGTCATTTTACTGACAGCCTTTTATACTTATAATTAAAATTCTTCTAATGAAGCTTCACATGACCCATAAGGAGCCGGGTCTTAGTCATTTGCTGTTGCACCTTCTACAAGAACAGTTACTTTATTGTTTAATACTTCCACAAAGCCACCCTGTATCTCATACGTAGCGGTATGATTTTGACGGTCACGCAGTACCTTGACCTTACCGGCTTTTAGAGCACTTACCAAGGGAGCATGGCGGTCCAGTA
>JBLNAY010000248.1:0-8459 GCA_050259715.1 Candidatus Dadabacteria bacterium | reverse complement strand
ACTAAAATAGAGTGCGCTGTTTTAGATGAAAACAGGAATGTGTTGATACGCAAAAGAGTACCAACCGAAGCCTTTAATGGCTATAACCATATTTTAAACCAGGTTAAGTTATTGGTGAACTTGGTTAGTAATGATTTAGGTAACTATCCTTCTCATATTGGATTTGCTACTCCGGGTGTAGTGGATAAGGATACTCAACGGATGAAGAATTGTAATACGGTATGCATGAATGGCCAGCCAATGCATAAGGACCTCCAGGAAATATTAAATGTTCCTGTGCGCCTGGCAAATGATGCCAACTGTTTTGCATTAGCTGAAGCACTGATGGGTACAGGGAGAAATTATCCCGAAGCCGAAGTTGTTTTCGGAGTAATTATGGGTACCGGGGTGGGTGGAGGTTTGATAGTACATGGAAAGATCATTGAAGGTTTAAATGGGATAGCAGGAGAGTGGGGACATAATATCCTGGAGGAAAATGGTAAACAATGTTACTGTGGTAAGAAAGGTTGTGTTGAGACGGTCATTTCTGGTCCTGCCTTAGAAGCATTTTACGAACAACTTGGCGGAATTAAATTAAACCTGAAAGGCATTTTACAAAAGAAGGAAGAATCCGATGTACATGCTATGGCAACAGTAGAAAGATTATTGGAATACTATGGTCGTGCGATTTCGACGTTGATTAATGTTTTAGATCCGCAACTGATTATCATCGGTGGTGGAGTAGGTAATATTGAACTGCTGTACACAGAAGGCTATGAGCGGATTAAAAAATATATATTCAACAAAGGTGTGGTTCATACACCGATATGTAAACCACTCCTGGGTGATAGTGCCGGCGTTTTCGGGGCTGCATTGCTATAGTTGAAGTACTCTTTCCTACCAATTATGTAAGTGACCTGTTTTATCACTAAACTGTTCTACAATATCACCCTCCTGCCAGGTGGAGCTATACGGAACAAAGAATGAAATCCATGCAGTTCTTGACAGCCGCATTAATGGTGGTTGGAGCAGTACTAACAACACAGCATTACAGCCAATCCACCAGAAAAAGCGTGTATCGTGTAGTGATACTCCTATAAATAGAATCCATAAAATAAAAGACAGGGCACTTACAAGGATAGCTAAGGTGTAGCTAATCATGTTTGTTCCATAATAGAAGCCCGGTTCCATGTCGAGAGGCTGGCCACAAACGGGGCACCTTTCATTCATTTTCATTAAACCTTTTATCCTGAAAGCTCCCTTTAATACATACATATCCCCACGGCGGCATCGGGGGCATTTATTTTTCAGAACACTAAAAATAATATTCGGTTTCGTATCTTCCTTCTGAGCACACATAATTGATATCCGTTTTTAAGTCCTTTTGTTTATACACCTGCTTCTATTATTATTCAAACGGAAGCAAATTTAAACAGAGACAGTTCAGCAAAAAGTAATTATTGTCAACCATATAACAGGAGTGAAGAGATTATGTACATTTAAACATGAGACGTATTATTCTACTTTTCTTGTTCTCCTTTGGATTATCCATTGCGTGGACCCAATCTACTCCTGCATATTGGAATGACATTTTAGCTTTCAAAAGCCGTGACTCAATCGAATCCATACCGAAGCATCCGATATTGTTTGTCGGTAGTTCCTCTTTTACAAAATGGACTGATATTAATTCATACTTTCCCGGTTATCCAATTATAAACCGGGGGTTTGGTGGATCCACCCTGGTGGATGTTATTCGCTACACCTACGATATAATACTTCCTTATTTTCCAAAACAAGTGGTGGTTTATTGTGGCGAAAATGACCTCGCCAATTCTCAGTTAGTTACTCCGACAGAGGTGTTGAAGAGGTACCAAACTTTATTCAGGATGATAAGAACGAACCTTCCCCGAACTAAAATGAGTTTTGTGTCTATTAAACCAAGTCCTGTAAGAGCCGGCATTCAGCCTAGAGTAATAGAAGCTAACCGTCTTATAAGTTCCTGGATCAAAACACAACAGAATGCTGATTTCGTGGACATATACAAGCCAATGCTGGATAATAAAGGGAAAATGCGTGAACAACTGTATATAGGTGATCGTTTGCATATGAAACCTGCGGGATATGCCATATGGAAACATTATATACTACCTCACCTGGTGAAGTAATTCAAAAGTTTGAATACCTTATTAAATAGCTTTCAGCTAATATAGCTCTTTATGAAAGTTGGTATAGACTTCCCATAGCTTTAGCAAAGCTTTTGAACGGCTTTAGAACGGCTTTAGCCGCTTCTAAAGCCGTTCAAAAGCCGTTCATGCTCTATGGCAACTCCCAACTTACTCCATTGCAAAAAGGAAGTAACCTATACGAAATGTGCTCTTTTTTACTTTTAGTGGCTAGTGGGAATAAAGTATAACAGAAATAATCCCCTCGGAAGAGGGGATAAATATCATCAGGCTGTCATGACGGTTATTATTTGGTTTTCATTTGGACGCCTGTTAGCTTTCGTAGGAGTGGATAATTTTATAGGATAACGGACTTCAACGGGCTTTTAAAGGATTTTGGATAAATCAAACGTACTTCATAAAAAAAAGAAGTTGACTGATATTGGATTTTGTTTTGGTTTTGGTTTTTCAGGATCTGGATTAATAAACTTACTGGACGGTTTTCTCTGGATATTGGCGATTGATAATGTATCAATCAACTTCTGACACAAAAGTATACCAGGCGCGACTGTTGTACAATAGCATTTATGCCCTGTTTTTTGATTATGGATAATACTTAAAGGATCGTAGATCTACGTAGGAGATAGTAAGCAAATGTACGAGGAATGAAAAGTAGCTAATGAAGACAAAAATAAAGGCCGGATAGAAATCCAGCCTCGTGTAAAATCCAATATCCTATGAAAAACCGAGACGAATATAAATGGTAAAAAATTAATATCCAAGTGCCATTTGAATTATTTTTAAGAATGTGGATAAACTGTTTGGATTGTTTTTTGCGAATAGCACAGCTTTGTTTACCGTTTTTCTAGCGCGAGCCGCTACCAGCAAGGATTTGAATATTCACACCATCAATTTTGATGCGATTATGAGCTTTTAATTATCCTGGATATATAAACCCGTTATTTATGAAGTCAGAAACACCTGTAGCTAAAGTCAATTTCTTTGAACGCCTCTCATCAGCTGTTACCATGGCCAGTGGTAGCACTGCTGCTATTATTACTGCTTTTCTAGTTGTGTTAATTTGGGGGCTCTCCGGCCCCGTATTTCATTATTCCGAAAGCTGGCAAATGATTATCAATACCGGAACTACCATTGTTACTTTCTTAATGGTGTTCCTGATTCAGAAGTCCCAGAATAAAGATTCCCTTGCTATTCAATTAAAACTCAATGAATTAGTCGCTGCTCATGAATTTGCCAGCAATCGTCTTGTTAATGTAGAGAACATGACGGAGGATGAACTAAGAGTGATTCAAAAATACTATGGTAAATTAAGTGAATTTGCCAAAGCAGAGGAAAATCTCAGGCAATCTCACTCCATAGATGAAGCCCATGAACAGCATGATCTGAAGAAAGAGATGGAAGATGAAATAGAGAATAAATTAAAGAATAAATAGGCTGCTAAAGTGAATTTCCCAGTTTGGCATTTTTCCTGAAAAGAAGAACATTCATCGTTGTTTTTACTATTCTTTGAAACTATATAGTAAATTAGCTAGTATTAATTTTTTATCTTACTAATCCAAATTTGTAAACAATGGCAAAAGCTTCTAAAAAATCATCTGCAGCTTCAAAGAAAACATCAAAGGCTGCACCTAAAAAAGCAGCAGCTCCGGCTAAAAAAACAGCCAGCAAATCTGCTTCAAAAAGTTCTTCAAAATCTGCATCCAAAACATCTTCTAAGGCAGCTTCAAAAGCTCCAAAGAAATCCGCAAGGAAACCGAATGCTGCTTTTATGGCTCCTCAAACGCCAAGTAGCAAATTAGCCGAAGTAATAGGTAACAAACCTATGCCGAGAACCGAGATCGTTAAGAAGATCTGGGATTACATTAAGAAAAATGATCTGCAGGACAAGAAGAACCGCCGGATGATCAATGCGGATGGTAAATTGAAACCTCTCTTCGGAAAAGATCAATTCTCCATGTTTGAAGTAGCAAGTGTAGTAAACAAGAATATAGAAAAGTAACCAATCTTATATAAAGGTTTTATGAGTCTCCTATGGGAGACTTTTTTTATTCTACAGCTAAAGGCACCTTCTGAATTTATTTTTACTATGTGGTAGATCCCTTTACATCAGCAAAGTCTTATTTATTATAACTGATAATAATTGTCATATCCTGCTTCCCGGTAACTTTTAATCCATGAGAGTTACCCGGTCTTGTAAGAACGGCATCTCCGGCTGTAACGGGGAAGGTCTTCCCATTCATGTTCATCTCGCCATTGCCACTGAGAATATAATAGATTTCATCTGTTTCCTGTAAATGGTACCCAATGGAAGAACCCGGGTGCATGATCCTCTTGCGAAACACCAGTTTCATATCATTCACATTGGAAAAAAAGGAATACCCTGTGGTCATGCCTGTTCCCTTGTGGGTGCCCGGTTCTTCTTTTGCAAGCTGTTTCTCATGTTCTACAATATACCCTTCCTGCTGTTTGATCCTCCCAAATGCTACAAGGAAAAGGGTTAAAAGTATGCCTGCGGTAAAAGTACCAGCCTTCTTTATTTTTTGCATAGACAAGTATTAATTAATTATATATGGTTGTGGGTACGATCATTTTAGGATCAGTACCGGTTGATGTGCCATCCTGTAGATAGCTTCTGAGATACTCCTATGTGTCAAGGAATACAGGAAACTATGTTTGCCGGGAAGAGCAAGGATGAGATCTACCGCGTTCTCTTCCAGGAAAGATAAAATGCCATCCACAATGTTCTTCTCATTACTATAGTATATTGTATGGTTTACATTCTTTAACACCTCGTGTAATTGGTCTTCGGCAAGCAAGAATCTTTTATCCTTGTTCAGGTGCATTCCTTTAGGATCAACATTTAAGACTTTAAATTCAGCATCGTTCCAAAGTCGGGAGCCCCTGACAGAACGTATCCGTTCCACCGGCTCAATAACATACATATCACAGGGTACCAGCACTGTTTGTATAGGCCTATAGGTGTAGTTGGAAGGAATTATCACCACCTTTACCGGGCTGGTTCTGCCAATAGTTATTATGTTACCGGAAACAAGGTTATCATTCAGTTCCTCGTCGGGATCACTGCCAACCATCACTGTTTCCACTTCTTCTTCGTTAATTACATCCACTATAGCTCTTATAAGGGGAAGCTCACTTGTTTGTGCCTCAATCTTTAATGTGGGAGCCACTTTTTCCTTTAACTGCTCTGCATATTCCACCAGGCGTGCAGTAGCTTCTTCCCGTTCTTTAGTCTTATAATCACAGCTTACCGAAGAATATTCCAGCGATACAAAAACATCATCGAACAGTGTTTCATAGTAAGTTCTCAATAAAATAATCCGGTCGTATTCATATCTTTTTGCCCATTCGGCGGATACATTCACCGTATTTTCAGCGGCAGCACTGGAGTCTACAGGCACCAATAAAGTTTTCATCTGATAGTATTCCAATTTAAGTTTATAAACCAATAGAGAGAAAGCACTGCTATTTGGTTTACTACCTTATAAAGATAAAATAAGATCGATACTTAATAATTGCTGATTATCATGTCATTTGATGAACTAATTTCAAGTTTTAAAAGAATATAACTACCTGCTGTACCTCTTAAAAACTAGCTGTAATGAGAATTAGTAAGACCTTCCTGGTTTGTTATTTAATTATTTTTTCTCTTGCCTTAAATGCCCAAACCGGGAGGCAGGTAAAACTGTTTAATGAAAACTGGAAATTCCACAAAGGTGATGTGCCGGGAGCCGAGAAGGTGAATCTCCCTGAGAGTGACTGGAAAGCTGTTGATCTACCTCACGACTGGAGTATTGAGGAACCCTTTGATCAGCAATGGGCCAGTGCAACGGGATACCTCCCCGGGGGAATTGGATGGTATCGAAAGACCTTTAACCTACCTGCTAATCTACAATCTAAAAAAGTCTTCCTGTATTTTGATGGTGTTTACAAGAATAGCGAGGTATGGATCAATGGCCATTTTCTAGGCAAAAGGCCAAATGGATTTATTCCCTTTCAATACGAGATTACCTCTTATTTGAATAAATACGGAAACAATGTATTAGCCGTAAAGGCTGACCATTCCGACTTTGCTGATTCCCGTTGGTATACGGGTTCAGGCATTTACAGGAATGTATACCTGGTGGCAACAGAACCCGTACATATTGAACAGTGGGGAGTGCAGCTTACTACTCCCACCATAACTTCTTCCAATGCTACGGCAAATGTGTCAGTATCGGTTTTGAACGAATCAACAGTAACAGGGGCTGTGAATGTGAAAGCACAATTAGTTGATGCCGCCGGTAAACAGGTAGGAGGTGTTCAAAAGCGAATAGTACTAATGGCGGGAAGCAAAAGCAATGTTGTTCTCGGGTTAAATATTCTAAAGCCGCATTTATGGTCACCTGAGAATCCATATCTGTATAACCTTATTGTTACGGTGTATAGCAAAGGTAAACCCGCTGATATTTATAAAGAGAAAGTAGGAATAAGGTCATTCAGGTTTGATGCGGCAACAGGTTTTTTCCTTAATGGAACCGGCATGAAAATGAAAGGGGTATGCATTCACGATGATGCCGGCGCATTGGGCGTTGCGGTGCCTGAAGAAGTGTGGATTCGCCGATTGAAGACTTTGAAAGAAGGTGGTTGTAATGCGCTGCGTATGAGTCACAATCCACATGCCGATTACCTGTATAATTTAGCTGACAGTATGGGATTCCTGGTGATGGACGAAGCCTTTGATGAGTGGGAGCTAGGGAAGAATAAGTGGATCAAAGGATGGAACGTGGGCACACCGGGGAAAGATGGTTATCATACGTATTTTAAAGAATGGTCCGATAAAGATGTGGAAGATATGGTGGCCAGGAACCGCAATCATCCATCCATAGTTTTATGGAGCATAGGAAATGAAATTGATTATCCCAATGATCCTTATACCCACCCTGTATTAGATAGTGGAAGAAATCCGCAGATCTATGGCAGGGGCTATTCTCGGAATAATCCCTCCGCGGCACGGTTAACGGAGATCGCACGAAAGCTCGTTGCCGATGTGAAGAAAATGGATACTACACGACCGGTGACCGCCGCACTGGCAGGAGTGGTAATGTCGAATGAAGTGGGCTATCCCGAAGTGCTGGATGTAGTGGGTTATAATTACCAGGAATACCGATACCCGGAAGATCATGCTAAATATCCGTCAAGATTGATCTACGGAAGTGAAAACGGTATGGCCTACTCAGCATGGAAAGCTGTTGAGGATAACGACTATATCTGCGGCCAATTTCTATGGACAGGAGTTGACTACCTTGGTGAAGCACGCACCTGGCCTTCCCGGTCAAATATGGCAGGTCTGCTTGATCTTGCCGGTTTTAAAAAGCCGCAATACTATTTCCGTAAAAGTCTTTGGAGTCAAGTGCCGATGGCATGGATAGGCACTGCTGCTTTCCGCAACAGTAGCAACAGGCGAATAATGATTTCTCCTTCATGGAATTATACTCCGGGCGATAGTGCCAGGGTTACCTGCTTTACCAACTGCGAGGAAGCGGAATTGTTCATTAATGGTTACTCACAGGGACGCAGGCGACTAGCCGACTTCCCTGAAAAGATAATCAACTGGAATGTGGTTTACCAGCCGGGAGAAGTGGTGATAAAAGCATACAACAACGGCAAAGAAGATGCTTTTTACGCAATCAAAACTGCAGCACAGGCATCTGCAATTGAGGCTACACTATCTGGCCCACCATTGAAATCCTGGGGTAGGCAACTGGCACAGGTTGAATTACAGGTGACTGATGAAAACAGTGTTCCCGTTCCGGATGCTTCAGATGATGTCACCGTCACGGTAACAGGTCCCGCAAAGCTTATGGGATTAGAAAGCGGTAGCTCTGTCAGTCATGAGGATTATAAGGCCAATCACCGCAAAACACTCAACGGCAGGTTACTCGCTTATGTGCAGTCAACCGGCGCCACAGGTCCTATAAAAGTCACGGTATCTGCGCCCGGTTTAAAGTCAAAACATCTATCGCTACGTTAATCATTACCTTGAAGCATTCACTATTGACTATTCACTATTGTCCATTCTTTATTTATTTCCGAAATTCATAGTAGCTATCATGAAAAGGATATTTGTTTTATTACTTGTATTAACAGGCTCCTCCACATGGGCACAACAACCGGTGTCTTATCGATTTAAGGTAGGGGAAGAAATTACCTCTATGCTGAAATTTACAGAGTTTCACCGTTATCCTTCCTTTACTAAAGGGACGGTCTACTTCTATGATGGAACCGCCACTGATGGCA
>JBLNAY010000247.1:0-3314 GCA_050259715.1 Candidatus Dadabacteria bacterium | reverse complement strand
TACTGCCTGCCTGGCAGCGCCTGTAGTTAAGCTCACCAGTGAAGACCTTAAGGATGCGGCTCCCGTCCGCTTAATTCAATCTTCGAATCCCATAGAAAATGAAGAAGAGAACCATGGGCCTGTTATCAGTTATATTATTTCTTCCAATACCTTTTCTGTTCGAAAACAATTCAGGCCTCTTAATCAACCTACAGGTGAGATCCGGTTTAATAGTTTTTGTACTGTTGACAGTCCGAAAGTATACCTGCAAAAAACTGCCACCCTGCCGGTTCCGGGTTATTATACTTTTCTATCCCGGTATAACCTGTTCTGATCACTTCCATAAATTAATTTCTCTCCGGGAGAACTCCTGTTCTCTCAAATAGCTTTAAGTCTTTCGAGCCTGCTCTGAAAACTTTAAAGGCTTGCTACCTATACGTATTTCTACAACTATAAAACATTCAAAAATGAAATGTCCTAATTGTAATGAAACCCTTTTAATGACGCAACGGAATAACATTGAAATAGACTATTGTCCCACCTGCAGGGGTGTTTGGCTCGACAGGGGCGAACTCGATAAGATTCTCGAGCAATCATCCCGCAATGCTTCTTTCGATGATCCCCATGAACAGGAATTTGGAAAACCGGGCAAGTATAACCCTTATGATGTTTATCGAAATGACAAGGGAGCAGTTTATAGCAAGCAGCGTAAAAAGAAATCGTTTTTAGGCGATCTCTTTGACTTTGATTAACAATTCACGGGCTTCCACTTTTATGTGGAAGCCTTCTATTTAAAAGCATAGAACCATTTATTATGGACATGATCATAGAATTTTTTAGAAATCTTACCGATCCTGAGTGGATCATGCGTTATGGCGGGCTGTATATTGTAGTACTGATTGTATTTATTGAAACGGGCTTATTCTTCGGTTTTTTTCTTCCCGGCGATTCCTTACTCTTTATAACAGGAATGATCATTGCCAATACCCTTTCGCCTTTTGCTTTTCCTGTTGTAAATCTTTTATTCTGGATTGGGCTAATTGGCGCTGCAGGCATCCTGGGAAACTTTGCGGGATTCTGGTTCGGAAAAAAATCCGGCCGTTTGCTTATGCGGAAAGATAACTGGCTGTTTAAAAGAAAATACGTGCTGCAGGCGAAAGCCTTTTACGATAAAAAAGGAGGCAGTGCCATTATGATGGCCCGTTTTCTTCCCATCATCCGGACTTTTGCTCCCATTGTTGCCGGCATGGTAAAAATGGATACGGCGAAATTCTCTTTATACAATATCATCGGCAGCATTCTATGGTCTTCCAGTATTATATCTGCAGGATTCTTATTGGGAGATAATGCATGGGTGAAAGACAATCTTGAAAAGATAATAATCGGCATTGTATTGATCACAACAGGGCCTGTGCTGATCAAATTATTGTTAGGAAGAAGAAGGCCGCTAGCCAGGGCAGTACCTGTTTACCAGCTGGCGCAACAAATACAATCGAAAAAAAGTAAACTATAAAGTATATGGATTTTATTCTTCCCGATTTTACCAACCCGGGTGTCTGGATAAGCCTCCTTACCCTGAGCTTCCTGGAGATCGTACTGGGAATTGATAACATCATCTTTATTTCTATTGTTGCCGGCAAGCTGCCGCAGGTACAACAAAGGCGGGCGCGCAACCTTGGACTATTATTGGCCATGGTGTTCCGTATTGGACTGTTGCTTTCCATTAGCTGGATCATCAGCTTAAAAGATCCCATCCTTACCATTGCGGCGGTAGAAGGCCTTACCAAAGACGCGCTCGAGTTAAGTATCAAAGACCTGATCCTTATTGCAGGAGGTGTTTTTTTGATTGTAAAGAGCACCCTGGAAATTCATCATAAATTGAAAAGGGACGGTGAGCATAAAACCGGCAAGAAGAGCAGGCCAACAAGTTTCAGCTCCGTCATCTTCCAGGTTGTATTAGTGGATGCGGTATTTTCTTTCGACTCCATTCTGACTGCTGTGGGACTGGTTGACAATGTAATTATAATGATCATTGCAGTGATCATTTCCATTTTGATCATGATGCTTTTTGCAGGACCGGTTACCGGCATTATTAACCGCCATCCCACACTGCAGATGCTGGCGCTTTCGTTCCTTGTTGTCATCGGTGTAGTGCTTATTGCCGGAGGATTGCACCAGGAGATCAGTAAAGGAATCATCTACTCCTGTCTTGGCTTTTCATTAATTGTTGAAATGCTGAATATCAGGTTAAGGAAGAAAGCTGCGAATGTGGAATTGAATAATTAGTCTTGAACTATTTTGACCTTATACCCTATTTAAATAAAAAGTGGCACCAGTGTGCGAGTGTAGGCTGGTTCTTACCTATGCGGCAACTGGTAGTATTACAAACATGAATGCCATAAATCCAATGTTCCGTAAACATCAGAACTTTAATTTTTTCTGGCTTATTGTCGTTGCCATTATACTTTCCATGCCTGGGAGCAACGTTCAAACTCTTAAGTTTAACGTACCTTAATACCGGTGAGCTCAGCTCCCTTTCTTCACCGGATCCATATGTCAAAGAACTTACTCCAAAAATAAACGGACGGAAATGTGCAGCTTCTCATTTTAGCACTTTGGGGAACTTTTGGGCAGTGAAAGGATCGGAAAGGATTTCTGGATAAGATTAAAATTTAACATCTTGACTGAGAATTTACTGTGCAAGGCAATTAGAGGCGGCTTGCACCACTTCTAAGTGTAATTACCTGTCTTCTTCTTTCAGTAATTAAGTTGTTCTTTCATATCAACTTGCATGACTTCTACAAGTAAATATGGCTTTGTATGCCTGGAGTTGAATAATTAATCCTGAATTCTGGTAGAACGACTTTCGGGAAATAAAAAAATGTAATAATAAAAGTGGCACTACTTAAAGTGCCACTTTTTAATTCAAATCACGGGTTAGCGAGTACCGTTTAATAACTTGCCGGAAACCTGTCGTCCATTGAGAGAAACAATATATATGAGCGTTGAACGCTGTTGAACAGGAATAGAAATTTCGAATGTCTGGGTACCTTCATTAAAAGATCCCTGGTAAACTGTTCTTATTTTTTGACCGAGTAAATTATAAAGCTCCAGGCTTCCTTTACCCGCTTCCGGAGTGATAACTATAAACCGGATCTTATCATTGTAAGGGTTAGGGTAAGCAACGACCGATGGTTTGGCACCAGGTAAAACTATCTTCTGAGTTTCTACAAAATCTTCCTGGGTGTTTTTTCTGGAAGGCACAACATTACTACTGTTCATGCATGAAGCAGATGAAGCACAGGTATGATCAGAAATTTTCCTAACTCTTAAAT
>JBLNAY010000246.1:0-6762 GCA_050259715.1 Candidatus Dadabacteria bacterium | reverse complement strand
AAACCTTTACCTAACTTAATACCAACTCCAAGCCGCTAAGTAGTTGATTTTGTCGGAAGGTTTTATAAGAAAGCAAGAAATTTGGATGGCATTTTAGTTGAAGTCAAGAACCTTTATAGTAAGTACCATCAACATCGCTGTTGATGCTATAAATAAGCCAGCATATCTGATCTTTTAAAAAAAGTCCCGGATTTCTCCAGGACTTTTGCGGACCGGACGGGACTCGAACCCGCGACCTCCGCCGTGACAGGGCGGCATTCTAACCAACTGAACTACCGATCCTTAATTGTTGGGGGTGCAAAAATAGGGGTCTTTTTAATTTCAACAAAACAAAAAACTGCTTTTATCAACTTGATTCTGAATTCTTAGCAACTACTTTCTGCTCCTCCCTCCTCTCTCTCCAGTTTCTCCAGTATTCATATGCTGCTAATGACAAATACGATGAAATAATTCCAATGATCATCCCGGCAAAAACATCAGTAACAAAGTGTTGCGCCAGGTAAACCCTTGAATAACCGACAGATAAAGCCACCATAGGAAAGAAATAAGCCCAAAACTGTCTTTTTAGCAGGAAGGCTAATAGCATTGCTAATGTAAAAGCAGTGCTGGTGTGACCTGAAGGAAAACTGTTTGACCTGTTAATAATAACCCCATTAACAAAATGCAGGTGTTGATGCAAAGTGGCTGCCGGCCTAAATTCATTGGGGAATACCCAATGTTTTAACCCCTGTGTTAACAAGGTGCAGATTATTACTGCCACTATTAAAGTAATTAGAAAATCTCTCCTGTAAAATATGACATACAGAAAAACCGGAATCCAGATAATCCCGTCCCCCAGGTAAGTAAAATACATAAAGAAAAAATCGAATGGGGGACTGTTATACTTGTTAATAATCAGGAAAGAATTGTGTTTCCCATAGCTTAGAATGAATAATCCCACACATATCAATAAAAACAAACAAAATAAAACAGCGGTTACATAGTTACGGTATTCCGTTTTTCTAAGCATATCTATGATAAATACTACCAAAGATATTCTATGCATGAATAAGGCTTCTCATCAACACAACAGAAGTCAATTACTACTATCCTCTAGTGAAAAGTAATAATATTTTGCTATTCATTAAGTGAGATAGTCAAGTATTAATTTCACAACCGATTAAACTTTCTTCTTTGATAACAATCTAAATACATCTTAGTTCTTTGTCAGGATTGTGCAGCGAAGCTGGTATGCTTTTTTTAAGAATTCATTTTGCATTAAGATAAGTTGATTAATACGGTGTTAAGAGAATTCACATAACATTTTATACACAATTAGTTTAGTAATTTTATAAAACATCTTTGATGAAAAGCTTGGTTCTGATTTTAAGCCTGGTCTTGATATCTCTGAATGGCTTTACACAACAAGACAGTCTTCTTCTTTCCCTGCAAAATGATACAGCTAACAAGCAGAGCTTATTACCTGAAAGAATGGTCTTTACCCAAAGGCTATTTTGGGGGGAAAACGGTCTCTACCGTAAATTAGGATGGGCACCACTAACTACAGAGCATAGGGAAAAAGAGTTACAGTTGCGAAGAAAGATGTTAGTCACCCACCAGGTATTAGGTTTTGTAACACTGGGAGAAATGATAGCTCAAGGGATTGTAGGAGCTAAACTTTATAATGGTGATTTGAGCTTACACAGTACACACGAAGGATTGGCTTCCGCTGTTAATATTACCTATTCATTAACAGCTTTAATGGCTCTTACAGCACCTCCTCCGCTGCTGAACCGCGACAAAGGAATTACTTCCATACGGTTGCATAAATGGTTGGCGGTAGCTCACATGACAGGAATGATAGCAACAAATATCCTGGCAGGACAAATTGAGAATCATCCGAATTTAAAACCCTATCATAGAGCTGCAGCATATGGAACATTTGCAACATTTGCCGCTGCAGTGATCGTAATTAAATTTTAATTCTAATAACCTTTAAACGAAAAACCATGTACTTGATCAGTTTACTTACAGGCCTCTTAATGTTCTTTTCAAGCAGCTCAACAACAGCATTCAAGAACATACCCGCTAATAAAAAAGAATCTACACTTACCTATCATATGGTTCACCCTCTGCATAGTTGGGATGGAATCAGCAGGGATGTACAGGGTGTGCTTCAATATGATGATGCAACTAAAAAAATAGCGAAAGTAGCTATACTGGCCAAAGTATCCAGCTTTGATAGTAAGAACTCCAACAGGGATTCACATATGCTGGAAGTCACTGAAGGTTTGAAATATCCAAATGTAACATTCAGCAGCACAAGCGTTACAGAAAATGGAAATAAACTTAATGTAAAGGGGCTACTTACCTTTCATGGAGTTACTAAGGAAATCAGTTTTGTAGCAACACAGAAAGATATTAAGCAGGAGAAGGTTGTTGATGGAAGTTTCACTGTGCTACTGGAAGATTTTAAAATTACGCGACCCAGCTTAATGATGATGCCAGTTGAAAACGAAATGAAGATTGATTTTCATATGGCATTCCCCGGATAATGAAAATATATTGTTGAAAACTTATAATGGGGGGCTTAGGTCCCCTTTACTATTTTACATGTCTCATTTAAATCATTTCATTCCCTTTCTCAAGCAAGGCAGATTTTTTGTTGTTTGCAGATATGGCTTCTTCTAAACCTGCAATTTACAGTGCGCTTATTGCGAATCTTATTATTGCCGTTACCAAATTTATAGCTGCAGCAATTACCGGCAGTTCAGCAATGGTTTCTGAAGGTATCCATTCGGTTGTTGACACAACCAATGAAATTCTTCTCCTGGTAGGTATCAGGCAAGCCGCTAAACCTCCTGATGTAGAACGGCCTTTTGGCTATGGTAAAGAATTGTACTTCTGGTCGTTTATTGTTTCAATCCTGATATTTAGTGTTGGGGGTGGCATTTCTTTCTATGAAGGCTTTACTCATTTGCAGCATCCGGAAATGATAAAAGATCCTTTCTGGAGTTACATTGTTTTAGGAATTGCATTTGTTTCAGACGGTATTTCATTTATTATAGCTTTAAAAAACTTCAATAGGCACAGGGGTGATAAACCTTTTTGGTCTTCAGTAAAAAAGAGTAAAGACCCAACTTCCTTTGTTGTTTTATTCGAAGATGCTGCAGATGTACTCGGGCTGCTTGTTGCATTCATTGGGGTTTACCTGGGCCATAAACTTCAAAATCCATATTTCGATGGTTTCGCTTCAATAGTAATAGGATTGATATTAACGGCAATATCAATTGTACTGACGAAAGAAAGCAGAAGTCTTTTAATGGGTGAAACTGCTTCAACCAAGCTCATTAAAGAGATTGTAGAGATAACAGAATCCCACGAGGTAATTGCTTCCGTTCATGAGCATCTTTCCATGGTACTTGGTCCCAGTGAAATCCTCCTTATCTTAAAACTTACAGTGAATCAAAATATACCCTCTTTCAAATTGATGGAAGTATTAAATAAAATAAAAGGCCAGGTAAAAAAAGATCACCCCCAGGTAAAACTTTTGTTTATAGAACCGGAAATAAAAACTTCTTAAATAAAAAAAGGCCCGAGTAGAAACCCGGGCCGGCAATCCTGAGACTGATTGTCTCTCTAAACGCTCTTTAATATTTTTATTTCCATGGACAAGGAATTATTCGTGACGGTTTATTCTGTCCGCGGATGATTAAGGAAAGCTCCCAGGTAAATGGTTTACGATCTGCCTTGTTTAGTTCAGAAATAGTGATGTCAGAACTAAATCCAAATTGGTATTGCCCATAAGCAAGACCTACGTAAGGGATAATTGCATTGTTTGACCAATACCATACACCGGCGTTCAGTATTTTACTTTCATCTGCACCGACGAAGTATCCAAGGGAAGCCCCTCCAGAGTAATAGAATGTCTCAGCTTGTTGCTGGTAAATGAAATTCATATTCAACACTGTGGCATTATTAAGAAATGTTTCAAAGTTGGCGTGGGCTACTTTCCTGATCTCAAGGAACTGGTGTGGGTCTGCAATGAAAGTTTGTTTTGGTTTATTCAAGTGGAAACCTGCGACTCCTATATCAAGATTACTTTTATCGGATTGAAAAGAATATACAAGCCCTGCATTGACGGAAACATTTCCTTTCATTTGGTACAACGCCGGTTCTCCGGTGGGAAGGTTTGTATCAAATCCATATAACCCAATCCATTGTCTCTCAAAATTTACTCTCGTATAATCAATAGTACGCTTGTAATATGTTGCACCAAAACCAGCAGACAGACGATGTGAAGTTTCACCCTGGTAAAGAGCCAGATTGTAAGCAAGATTTAAGGAGCCGTACATGCTTCTCTGAATACCACTCATTGCATTATCGTACATCAGCATAGCACCGGCACCCATAAAATTTTTCTCCGGCTCAAATGGTATATGGTTCTGAAAGATTTTGCTATCGAAAGATGTTGTACCTGTAGTATATGGACTTGCAGGCCCTATCCATTGATCTCTGAGATTGCTAATGAATCTCCAATCTCCATTGATGTAACCCGTTAAACCTGGATTGATATTCAAAGGAGAAGAGAAAAATTGCGAAAATGCAGGATCTTGTGCAATACACTCATGTTTAAACACGAGTGTCAGGAAAAAACTTATGAACAAAATCTTTTTCATTTTGATTTATTTATCTCAATAAAACAGAATTACCAGCAAACTTGTGAAGCACACCATCTTCACCTAAACCTTCCACAACCCATGTATATACATCCTGTACCTGTTGTACTCCTTTCCATGTTCCATCCCATCCCTCATATTTTTGATGTGTTTCGAACATCTTCTGCCCCCACCTGTTGAATACAATAAAGTAATGCAGCTCCTTAATGTTTACCAATAAAGGAGTTAACTTATCATTTGCCCCATCATTATTAGGTGTCCATGCTTTCGGAACATGAAGTGAGGATATAATGCTTGTTTCTATCCTGACACGTACACTATCGATGATCTTACATTCATTGGTACCTGAAATCTCAATCACATAGTCCATAGATCTGTTCCAGCGGAAAATTGGATTTGGTATATTAGTATAGTTCAGACCAGTACCTGGTGACCATAAGTATTTACTTAAGCTTCCAAGATTTCTGGCTTGCAACTGTACAGGTAAATTTGTTTGTGTTGTAACATCAGGATAACGCACACCTGAAACTGTAGGTTTAACGTTCACCGTCACAGAACTGTTCAGATTCGAATTAGTACATTTCACAGAAGACACACTCATAAGAGTATACGTAGTAGTTTGTTTTGGAGCAACATTAAATGTATACGGACTAGATGGTATATTACGAAGTGTATCATTCTTATTGCCATCTGAGTAAATGACTGTCCATGGAGCAACACCGGTCAAATTCAGTGTTATCGTAGTTGAATCTCCAACGCAAATTGAATTTGCCCCGGTAAGAGTAGCTGATACTAATGGCCAAATTGTCAAATTCAATGTAGCCAATGTATCACAGCCTGTACTGCTGGATAAGGTTTTGGTGTATGTGCCTGCTGCATTATAAGTATTCCCATTCCAGGTATATGGTAATTCCTGCGCACAAATAGTTATATTCTCAGGCGCTTTAATTATGTAAGAATTTACCAATAAATTCAGAACTGCAAGAGAATCACAGCCTGTATTGCTTGTTAGAGTTACGGTATAAGTTCCGGCAGTTTCGTAGGTAATACCATTCCATACAAAAGGTAACTGTCTGTCACATATGCCTATTGTAGTATCACTAATTGGAACAGGAAGTATTTTTAAGATTAATGTTGCAATAGAATCGCAACCTGCTGCACTTTTCAATGTGACACTATATGTTCCCGCAGCAGAATATGAGTTTCCATTCCATGCATATGGTAGTTGGTTAGCACACCTGCTAACAGTCTCAGTTCCCGATACAACGGGTACCAGTTGAAGTATCAGCGTTGCCACTGAATCACAACCTGCTGCACTCTTTAATGTGACACTATATGTTCCTGCTGCAGTATAACTTTGGCCGTTCCATGTATATGGCAATTGATTAGCACACCTGGTAACTATCTCTGTTCCGGTAAGCAGTGGCTGGACATTAAGTTGGAGAATAGCTATCGAATCACATCCGGCTGCACTCTTCAATGTGACACTATATGTTCCTGCTGCAGTATAAGTTTGGCCATTCCATGTGTATGGCAACTGGTTAACACACCTGTTTACTTTCTCCGTTGATGTCAGAACTGATACTACATCTAACTTCAATGTGGCCACTGAGTCACAGCCTGCAACAGTTTTTAAAGTAACGTTATAAGTGCCCGCAACAGTATAGCTGTTGCCATTCCATAAATAAGGCAGCTGGCTGGCACAGACCGTAATTGTGGTCGTACTGCTTAATACCGGGGCTACATTCAACACCAGGGTAGCCACAGAATCACAACCGCTTGCATTCTGAAGTTTTGCAGTGTAAGTGCCTGCAGTACTATATTGCTGCCCATTCCAGCTATATGGTAACTGACCGTTACAAACAGTCACATTGGTATTGCTGTTTGTAGCCAGATTTACATTCAACGTGAGAGTAGCAAGGGAGTCACAACCACTGCTGCTGGTAAGTGTAGTGGTATAGGTGCCTGCCGTCGTAAGGCTCCTTCCATGCCACAGGTATGGCAACTGGCTGCTACAAATGGCCTGGGTCTCGCTGCCACTGACAAGTGGACTCACCTTCAGCACCAGGGTGGCAATGGAGTCACAAGCCTGCGTGCTGACAAG
>JBLNAY010000245.1:0-3960 GCA_050259715.1 Candidatus Dadabacteria bacterium | reverse complement strand
GTTACCAGTGAAATGAAGTCGGGACGCATGAAAGAGAAGTACTGCTTGGTATAATATTCATACTGTTTACGTGTCAAAGGCACTACTCCATATAATTCAGAATAGGCCTCATTAATCAAGTCAAATATTTGGTTGGCATAAGGCAGTACTTCCTTTGACTTCTTAAAAGTCAAAGCTTTAAATCCATATCTCCTCGATACCATTGAAGATAGCTTCTCTAGTTTTTCATCCATTTTGGACGGCACATTAACACGGAATTCAAGCCAATCAGTATCTTTTTGATAACCCAATTTCTCTATGAACAAAGGATAATAGGAATAATTATAACCGGCGGCCATTGTGCCTACATGCTCAAATCCTTCGATCAACATCCCTTCGTGATCCAGATCTGTAAAGCCAAGTGGCCCATGCACCGCTTCCATCTGTAATTCTTTACCCCAATCTTCTACTTGTTTCAAGAGAATGTTGGCGACTTGTTCATTTTCCTCAAAATCAAACCAACCGAAGCGCAGGTATTTCTTCCCCCACTTATCAATAAAAGAATGATTGCAAATGGCTGCAATCCTACCTACAGGCTTATTGCCCCTGTAAGCTACCCAGTAACGGGCATCACAATAATCAAAAGCCGGATTTTTAGTCTTGTTCAATGTCGCTGCTTCATCAAAACGCAAAGGGGGCACGTAATAGCGATGCCCCTTATAAAGACTGTATGGAAGATCAACAAAGTCCCTGAATTGTTTCTTATTCGAGACCTCCTCGACAACAATTTGCATAACGTTGGTTGTTTTAGTGATAGATTACTTCTCCGCAAACACCTGCAATTCAGCAGCAACCTTCTCAATCTTTTCTATAGCCTGGTCCAACTGTGCTTTTGTATGAGTAGCCATGATGGACATGCGAATAAGAGAGGAATCACTCTTAACAGCCGGGGAAACTACCGGGTTTACAAAAATGCCTTCTTCAAATAGACGTTGTGTAAACTGGAATGTAAGCTGGTTATCACGGATGTATATTGGAATTATCGGTGTTTCTGATGTATTTGTATCAAAGCCCATTTCCTTAACAGCTTTAGCCATGTAAGCGGTATTATCCCAAAGGGCCTGCTGCCTTTCTGGTTCGTTCTGGATGATCTCCAAAGCAGCTAATGCTGCTGCAGCGGCTGATGGAGGAATACTCGCGCTGAAGATCAATGGCCGTGATGTATGCTTCAGGTAATTGATGATGTCTTTAGTTGAAGCTATAAAACCACCTACTGAGGCGAGCGACTTACTGAAAGTGCTCATAATAATATCTACCTCATCGGTAAGGCCGAAATAACTGGCTGTACCCTTCCCTTTATCTCCGATCACTCCAAATGCATGCGCATCATCCACCATTACCATTGCCTGGTATTGGTTGGCCAACCTCGTTATATCAGGCAGGTTACAGATATCACCCTCCATGCTGAATATACCGTCAATAACAATGAACTTCACTTTATCATCCGGAATCGATTTCAGTATCTGCTCCAGATCCTTCATGTCATTATGAGCAAACTTGAATACTTTGGAGAATGATAAACGACTTCCTTCTATTATTGAGGCATGATCCAGTTCATCCAGGATGATTACACCATGGCGATCGGTCAAGGCAGAAACAGTTCCCAGGTTAGTCTGAAAACCCGTAGTAAAAGTGAGAGCAGACTCTTTCCCTACATGATCGGCCAGCCTTTCTTCCAATTCAATATGAAGGATGGAAGTACCATTCAGAAAACGGGATCCGGAACAACTGCTGCCATATTTGTCAACAGCTTGTTTGGCAGCTTCCTTCACTTTAGGATGATTTGTTAAACCCATGTAACTATTTGAACCGAACATGAGCAACCTCTTACCTTCAATAATTACTTCTGTGTCGTGGTTCTCTTGAATAGGCCTAAAGTAGGGGTATAATCCTGCGTGCTGCAATTCCTGCGGGGCAGTAAAATTCTTTAGTTTTTCAGTTAAAATTGGTTGTAGCATACTAAGTTCAAAAATGGTGACAAGAGCAATCTCTCGATTACGTTGGTTTTGTATTGCCTAAAGGGCAATTTAAGTCTTCGAATCAATAGTATGAGGATAAAAATAGTAAAAAGAAACTACCTATCCCTGTCATTTCTAATGATTTCTGTCAGCTATCGGTAAGAATCAATACTATAAAAACCTCAAAAGAACTATTTAATACATAGGCTTATGTATTCCATAATTTGGTAAAGTAAGGGAAAATCAGAAGTAATCTTATACTTTTTCGGTAAAACCAATAATGTACTCCCTGACCTCCTTAAATTACGTGTCAATTTATTTTTATAATCTTCACAGGACAAGCTATTGCGACCTCCCTCATTGTGTCTTCGATGTCAAAAGCAACATCCAAAACAGCTATACCCTTTTTCATTTCTGCACGTACAAGAGTTGCCTTGCCGTCCTTCCTTGACATCCTCCATGATGAAGGCATCATCTCGTAACAAATGCCGCACCCTATACACTTATTCCTGTATTGGATCACCTTAGGCATCTGCAGAATCTATTAGTTTATACAACTTTTCTTTTGCGGACACCTTATGCGCAAATGGAAAAGTAACCAGGTCGCCCTTTGTGGCAATTGGTTTTCTTTCGCCATTCACAAACAACTCTGTCATCTTTAACTTCTCCATACCAAATGCAGGGCTAGTGATAAGAATTTCATCACCTTCCTTCAGGTTACCTGATTCAATGAGATACTCCCCTACTGCAATTTTCGGATAATATTTACTACCCTTCCCAAGATAGATCTTCTTCTGTGTTGCTGCTGATCCGGGATGGGTGGTCCATTCACCGAGTTTACGTCCAAGGTAATAACCCTCCCAAAATCCACGATTGTAAACTGTTTCCAGTTCCTTCATCCAGCCATCGATTTTGTCCTGTGTAAAGGTGCCCTCCTGTACGGCGCTTAGAGCTTCCCGGTAGCATTTGGTAACTGTATAAACATATTCCGGTCCTTTGGTCCTGCCTTCAATCTTTAATACATCCACCCCGCTGTTAATTACCAGGTCCAGTATGTTGATGGTACACAGGTCTTTAGGTGACATGATATATTCATTTTCTATCACGAGTTCTTCATTTCTTTCCAGGTCAATCACCTTATAAGGCCTCCTGCAGTTCTGGATACACGCACCCCTGTTAGCAGAAGCATTTTCTGAATGGAGGCTGAGGTAACATTTACCTGACACTGCCATACAAAGCGCCCCATGAACAAAAACTTCTAATTTCAGCAAATCACCTGATACACCCAGGACCTTCTTTCTTTTTATTTGAGTAGAGATCTGTTCCACCTGTTTTAAAGTCAATTCCCTGGCTAGTACAATTACATCAGCGAACCGTGAAAAGAATTTAGCAGAAGAAAAATTACTAATGTTTGCCTGTGTGGAAACATGGAGAGGGATATTCATCTCGCGGCACATTTCCATTACTGCAAAATCAGCTGCTATTACTGCATCTATTTTGTTACGCTTAACTTCCTTTAAAACAGTTTGGAGTAATTGCAAATCATGGTCAAACATCACTGTATTTAAAGTGAGATAAGCCTTGATATTATTCTTCTTACAAATTGTCCTGATTTCTTTGAGATCTTCTACAGTAAAGGGTGGAACAGAGCGGGCACGCATGTTCAACTGCTCTACTCCAAAGTATACAGCATCTGCGCCCCCCTTAATGGCTGCTTGTAAACACTCGAAAGAACCTGCCGGTGCCAATAATTCAATCTGCTTCTTATTCATATTATCATCGATCGTTTTTACTCCTTTCTCCATACCAGACATTTAATATCCAGTTTCCATTCGGTACAATTAAAACTAAAATTTACCGGGCCTGTCGTTTCACACTTATCCCGGGGAGATGAGTAAGGTCGCAAGAGTAATGGGGACAGTTGAGAATTTTAGTGATCATTATCAGGGAAACACAGAATTAG
>JBLNAY010000244.1:0-13962 GCA_050259715.1 Candidatus Dadabacteria bacterium | reverse complement strand
GTTACTACCCGGTCTAAAGCAATGAATTCTTCCTGGAAGTTTTCAGCGGTTTTTAATTCATCGGTTTCAGATTCAGCGCTGGAGTTAACGATTTCTGACAACCTTGTTTTCAGACATACGTTTTCAAACTTAAATATGCTGATCAGCCGCTCCCACATTTCAATTTCGGCCATGTACTCACTAATAGGTTCTACCTGGTTCATTATTTAATAGATTAAGGATTAAACTAGTTCTGCCAAGGATTTCGTTTTTTGATAATCATTAGACACTGCTTTGTGAATAAGCAGGTATTCAACTATATGTTGGAAGTTTACTACTCCTAGAAATGTTTGCTGGTCAAAGACAGGATATAATTGATCTTCATGTCTTGAAAGTGTATCTAAAGTATCCTCAACCCACATATCTGCTGCTATGGGCACAAGATCTTCTTTCATAAGGTCTCTTACTGTTTTATTATAATCCTGTTCTGCAAGAGATTTCACAACTTCCATCCTGTTTAAAGTACCTATAGGGATCTGATCCTGCATCACAATAAAGGTTTTACTGTGATTACTTTCTAAAATATTTGCTGCTTCCTTTACAGTGAGCCTAGCATTAATACTGTCATAATCATACATCAGAACTTCTCTCATTTGAAGTCCTTTTACCAATGACCTGATCTTCAGGTAAGATTCCTCGGCTGAAGTATAAGCTAAAATAAAAAGACCCAAAGTTGCTACCAGGAGATTCATGGTAAACAACCCTATCATAAGTAGTACAAAAGCAATAAACTGGCTTATAGAAGCCACAATTGCTGTCGCTTTTAAGTAATTGGTGCGATAAGCCAGTAATGCCCGGAAGATTCTTCCGCCATCTAATGGAAAGGCAGGAACCAGGTTAATTACTGCTAATGCCATGTTTGCCACACCAAGCGTGTGCACAAAATTGTATGGACCAAGGTTACCTGTATAATGATTGAAACTCGCTAATGTAGTTTCCTGTGGACTAAACAGGAAAAGGGTTGACGCTAACAAAAAACTGATGACCGGGCCAGCAGCGCTAACAAGCAATTCCTGCCAGGGATTTCTTGGGAGCCTTTCCAGGGTTGGGATTCCATGAGCAGCATAAAGGGTAATTCTCTTTGCTGTAATTCCAAATATAGAAGCCACCAGTACATGACCATATTCATGCAATGCGAAACTGGCCACTAAAGCAACAAAAAACACAAGTGACCACACAAGTGTTTGCATGTGCATTCCGGACGCGAAATAGTTCACAATAAGCCATAGGACGAACACAAGAAAAGTCAGATGCAGTCTAATGCTGATCCCCTTAATTGTAAATAATTGTAGTTCGTCTTTCATAAAAGAGAATTTTACAGTTAAAAAGCCCTGCAGCACTGGCTGCAGGGCAGTTCCCAAGGAGTAAACAGCCATTCAGTAGATGGCTTTGTGTCGCAGTTACCCCCCTGGTGACTGTATTGTGTTCTCGCCCGCTAATGAGGGCTGAATCATATTCAGTACGGCCATTTCAAACCACGCGTCACGCCTTTTATCACCTGTGTCACCCCGGAAGGTTGCACTGTGTAATACAGAATCATTTCTGTACTTTCTGCAGTTAGAGAAGTTGATTCCTAATTTACCTCCTTCTTCCTTTTCAGAACTGGTTTTATTGGCAAAAGCCTTTAGTTCGAAATTGAAGTTCTTAACACCGGTAGCTTTCGTCTTTGTTTCATCATCTTTATAGCCCCGGCTTAATCTTGGGTAATGTACTTTATCTAAAAATCTACTTTCATCAAACCAGTTCCCTGGTTTAAAGATCTCTTCATAAATAGAAGGCACTTTTGCGGGCGTAATATCTACTGGCGTTTGCATAGCTGACGATTCAACCCGTTCAAATATCTATTCCAAATCTATCTCTTTTACCAGGTGTGAAGCAAAGACGGTCATCACTCTAAAGCATGATTGTAGTCAGTCTGATGTGGTGACTCCACACTCTTCAACCGTGTTTTGTATAGCTCAAACCAGCCAACTGAAAGCAGTGCAGTAGCAATACAGACAAGGAAAGTTTGCACTGAGATTGCAGCCATGCCAAACAGCCCGCGTATATATGGTACCCAGTGTATAAGTACAAGAAAGAATATTGAAGTCAATAACACCGCGGCAGTAAGATTGTTTTTATAATGAATCGTTTTTACGATGGTATCATGAAAAGACCTGTTTGCAAAAGTGAGAAAGATATTACTAAACACCAGTGTGCTAAATACCACTGTTCTGACCTCCTGCAATGAGTTCCCGTTGGACATATACCAGTAGTAAACCGAAAGAGTACCTGCTGCAATTACAAAGCCCTGCACAATGCTGATTATGATCTCTTCACGCTTAAATAACCACCCATCTTTCTTCCTTGGCGGCAGCTTCATTATATACTCTTCAACCGGCTCACGTTCAAAGAAAATAGAGCAAGTCGGACCCATGATCAACTCCAGGAAGATGATGTGTATGGGTGTGAAAATATTCGGATATGCCCATCCGAATAGTAAAGGCAATGATGCCGTTAAGATGATAGGGATATGAATGGAGACGATATAGCGAAATGCCTTTTTTAAGTTAGTAAATATCTTTCGTCCCTGCCGGATGGCCTCTGCCACCTTTCTTAAATCATCATCAGTAAGTATGAGATCAGCAGCTTGACGGGCGACTTCTGTACCCTTGTGTCCTAATGCAATACCAATATTTGCAGCCTTTAAGGCGGGTCCGTCATTAACACCATCTCCAGTCATAGCCACAATGTTGCCCTGGCTTTTCAAGGCGTTAATTACTCTTAATTTTTCCTCCGGGTACACCCGCGCAAATACAGTAGCATCATGTGCAATCTTTTGGAGTTCTTCATCTGTTGCTTTTATTACCTCTTCACCTGTAACATAATTCTTTTTGGATGTTAGACCTGTTTCTTCTGCAATGGTCAGGGCCGTTTCTGGATAATCACCCGTTATTAGTTTTACAGTAATGCCCGCTTCACGGAATTCAGAGAAGACTTGTTTGATGAATGTTTTTGGCGGATCATAAAGAGCAATCATTCCCTTAAACTCCCACGCAAAATCATCCTGTTGCTGCGGCAGTTCTCTTCCCTCACACGATGCCCCTGCCACTCCCAGTACACGGTGACCCTCTGTTGCCAATTTCTTTGCTATCCCGGAAAGGCGTTCCACCTCGCCTGCCGGCAACTTGCAATTGCGTAATATCCTTTCCACTCCACCTTTTGCCGCCGCTATCTTTTTCCCATTCGGCTCATATACATGCGTCATCATTGGAGGCTTTCCTTCAAGAGGATATTCACCTACCATTTTCCATTCACCATTTTCATGTTTAGTTGTGTGATACGCTTCTACGATAGCTTTTTCCATAACATCAAAGGGATCGTGTTCACTCGCCAGCATAGCATAAAAGAGGGCATCAGGGTTTCCTGAAGTGATAGAATTTCCTTCCAGCAACTCGCCTGTAGCAGCTTCGTAAACAGAAGCCACTTTCATTTTGTTTTGTGTGATGGTACCTGTTTTATCGAGACAAATAATATTGACAGCACCAAGATTTTCAACAACCTGGGGCTGCCTCGATATTATTCCAAGGCGTGACATATGGTAGGCACCCAGGGCCATGAAAGAAGAGAACGCCACCGGTAATTCTTCCGGTATAGCAGACATCGCCAAGGTGAGACCGAAGAGCACACTGGTAATAATATCTTTAGTGTGTAGGTAATTAATAAAGAAGATGACAAAGAATGCCGTGATACCAAACCATGCAAACCGCTTAACAAATGTTTCAACCTGTTCCTGCAGATGCGTTCTGGAATGAGTATACGTGACAATGGATTTCCCTATTTTACCTAACGAAGTATTACCGCCGGTTGTCAATACGCGCGCTATACATCTTCCTGAGTTGATAACAGTGCCCTGGAAAATCTTTTGATCATTTTCATTCTTCTCTACCGGGAAGGATTCACCTGTAAGAATAGATTCATTCACCGAAAGATCATTCTGTTGCACTACTTCAGCATCTGCAGGAATTTTTTCTCCTTCACTGGCAATGAAAAGATCACCAGGTACCAACTCTTCAATCTCAATTTCTTTTTCGATACCATCCCTGATCACTCGAACCTTTGGTTCGGTTAACTGCTGCAATGATTCCAACGCTTTAGAACTCTTTACCTCCTGGAACAGCGAAATGGCAGAAACGAATACAAGCGCAGCTACCATCATAAACGCTTCAGCAGTCTGGCCAAGTATGAAATATAGAGCGCATGCTACAGCCAATAAAATGAACATCGGTTCAGAGATAATATCGACGATGATGTGTAGTAATCGTCTTCTTTCATTAATCCTAATAAGGTTCTTGCCGTATTGCTTCTGCAGTAGCGGAATTTCTTTTTGACTCAATCCATCCATCAGGTAATTGTTATAGCTAAATTATTGTATCGGTTTTTCTTTTTATCAACTCTTCTTTTATGCTGAGAGGAAGGTCTTTCCTGCAGTTACAGTTATTCATATGATCAAGATGCCACCTGATGCGTTCATCCATTGTTGCTTTCGCCGGCATCTTGTTCTTATTATGCCAGTCAGCGTTAATGCTTGATGGTCGTGGACGTCTATATTCCTGGTGCTTTGTGTTCATGTTGTATTTTTTAAAAGTTTTCCTGCACTTATTTCTATTATGCAGTTTTCTTACATCTTGGATTAGTAGTAAGTGATCATGGCAATATGCCTGTAGTTATCCAGGGTGCCGTCACTTACAAATTGTACATCACCTCCATTATCTAATACTTTTTCAATCATCTCTTCTACCATGTCCCTGTCATAAACAACAGGTGAAGTCTCCCGCTCTTCCAATAGATCTTCAGCAGTTACAGGTGTTGCCGATTCGCTATGCCTGAAGTTTTTCTCTACAATCAGCAACTTGCCCATTTTATTGTTTAGTGCCTTTCTTACCTGGTCAATTCCAGCAGCACATTTTCCCAGGTTCATGGCCCTATTCAACTTCACCAGCATATCTTTCTCACGTGTTTTTTGCCAATCATCCAGGAAAGGTTGAACCACTAGTTTCAATTCCATCTCAGTGGCATCTTCATAATTGCCGGGCACATATTCAACGACCCTGTCTACATTCCTGGAGATTTGCATGAAATAACCCTTGGTTTTTACCGTACAGGCTAACAGGAGCGGCAATGGGTAAGCCTTTAATACTATGTTTAATCCTTCATCAATATGCTTAATGAATTTCTTTGCAAGTATTTCCTTCCTTTCGTCCGGGTCGGAGAAGTTGGAAACTCTTTCAGAGATATCATTTTCCATAAACACAATATTGTCAACGCTATTTTTCATTAGCCTGGTGAGTTTGTCATTCTTACCCAGGTAAAGCTTTACCCTTGTGTTACTTAACACCAACAAAAGATATCTCTGTTGCGATTGTTTGTTCAAAACAATATCACGTATTTGGAATGACTTGTCTATAATTATTTTTTCTTCCACAACTATATCCAGGTAGAATACTTTTTCTGTAGCCGCTGATACGAATAACGCAACACTTTTTTTGTGACTATTAAAATCAAGCGTCGAAACAAGCTTTTTGAATTTCTGCAGTATTTCAGCCTTATTATATAGTGGATACCTCTCCGTTAATTGCTTCTCCACCATTTCAACTGCCCTCATCAAGCGGTAATGAAGATGTGCTTTAGCCGCCATCTTAGGTTCAAATGGCATAAAAACTGAAACAACCGGTTTGATGGTCTTTGTATTTGTGGCCTGTTTATCATTCTTTATTTTTCCCGGTTTCATGATCAAGGCATTTGTGGGTGAATTTATAAGCGGGCAACTGCCGAAAGCAATGATATATGTCAGCAAACAGGCTGAAGGCCATCATCGGTCAAATGAACTATTGATTATGCTGTGGGTCTGCTGCAGCTAATTGCTGGTAAGCAAATTGTGTTTGTTCCATCAACGTAAGATCATCACTCAAGGAAGTTTGTATCCATTGGCCATTAACCTTATCCCACCTGAAGATCTGGGCATTAAGCCCATATACTTCTTTAAGTTCTTTTTCCACCATGGCTGTTGTGTACCACGACTTGATCTCAAATGGACCGTTGATATGCACATTGCGAATATCACCGATGAGCATCCTGCCATCGTACTGGTCTTCCTTATTAGACTTTTCAAAACGCTTGTGACTTTTTGAATAAAAAGCCAGCTTTAAAAACGAAAAGCACTCATTAAACCGGTCCTGCACTTCATCAACTGTTAAGCGATCGTCAATCTGGAGAATCATAGTTTTAAGATTTATTATGTGCAATAAAAAGCGGCATTTTAACATGCTGCAGCAGGTTATCAGCCATGCTGGGTCTGAAAAGACGGGAGATCCTGCTCCTGCTGTACGCTCCTAATACCACTACGGGATCACCCTTTTCCCGGTGGAGAAATTGAACAATCTCGTCTTCTGCCATTCCTTTAAGAACTACAAATTCTGCTTTCGGGTAATGTCGTTTAATAAACTCCTTCATCAGCCGATTGTCGGGAAAATGGAGGTTTTCTTCCGATCTCTTTACCGTGAGGATGCCTGTATCCAGGCTTTTGATGGAGTCGAAAAGATAGCTAAAGGTGCGAACAGCATGTACTGAAGAAGGCTCTCCATCGTATAGCAGAATAATCTTGTCAAATTGCCTGTAGTGGATAGGTACTACCAGGGTGGGACATTGCACTTCCGTAAGCAGGTCGCGGATAAAGCGGCTGGGGGGATTTTCCTCAAAACGGTTCATTGTCTCCTGTGCATTAATAATCAACAGGTCAGCGTAAATAGATTCATGCAGCAGGTCCTGCAAAGCCACATTTCGATCACGGTGAATAGAATAGTTCAGTCCTGCTTCCCGGCAGCCATGTTCAAACATTTCGATGCTCTTTTCCCGTGTTTCCTTATCATGGTCGTCAAGGTCATGTAACCGGCTATCAAAACTGGCGCCCTCATACATAGCCACATCAGAAATGCTGTAACTATGGCGAGTAAAGTCTTCCAGGAAAACACCTACCAGGTGAGCTTCGCAACTCTTCGCTACGTATATAGCGTAGTTCATAGTGCTTTCTGAAAAATCAAGCCCGTCAAAAGCGGCTAAAAACTTTTTCATATTAGTAGATTAATGGTGTGCAATAAATAATGGCAAATCCACGGTTCTTATTAACACTTCGGCTGCGCTCTTTTTAAAAAAGTTTGAAAGCATAGATCTGCCGTATGCGCCGAGAACCAGGATCTTCTTTCTTTTCAGAAACAAGAAGTTAAAAAGTTCATTTTTTGCTTCACCTTTCAGTGCATGATAATAAGCAGAATGGTAATGGGTGCGCAACCATTCCATCATCCTGCGATCGCTTTCATTGAACTCGTCACTACCCGAATTATTTACTTCCAGCAGCATCACCTTCATATTGGAGAACTCCGGGAGCAAATAGGTGAATTGTTTAATGGCAAAAACGGCTGATGCACTTCCGTCATAACAGAAAATGATCTCTTCTATTTCTTCAAACTTTTCAGGTCCTAATAGCACAGGGCATTCAGCATTGGCAAGGATTTGCTTCACAAAGTGTGAAGGCAATTGCTCTTCGCGGTCATAGAAGCTGATGTCCGGATCAATAATGAGCATATCGGCAAAACGGCTTTCAAAGATCACTTCCTGTATAGGATCTCCTTTATCGGTGTATATCTCTGAAGGAATTCCCTTACGACGACATTCATCAACAAACAACCTGATTGCCTGGTCGGTGTCGGTGGTCACCACTTCACCCGATGCTTCGCGTACAGCTTTAAAGTAAGAATCGCCGGCTGGAGCCGAGGGAAGAAAAGCAGTATAAGGATTGTCGATAAATACCCCGGTTAATTTTGTCTCAGCGAGAGCTGCTATCCGGCAACCGAATTCGATGGTTCCCATATCTGGCTTATGGGAGTTTACCACCAGGAGTATCTTTTCCATATAGCTGTTTTCATAAATTTAGCTTAACTGCCAGGGGGTGCCACTGACCGTCATTAGGGCAACCACTGACGGTTGTCAAGAACCTACTCGCCAATATTTGCTATATGCCATGCTGTAGGCGCGGATTTATTCATGAGTTCGGCCAATTGGCATACAGGTATAGGATTTCTAAAGACTTCGGTAAGCGTTTGCACCGAGCTGGCATTGGGTTTGAACGGCTTTAGCAGGGGGTAAAGCCGTTGTAAAGCCGTTCTAACTCCATACAAACCCTATGGTAACCCTATAGTAATTCCATGGTTACTTAATGGTGACCTGCTGTTTGAAACTGGCAATGGCTTCCCATTCCCCCGGGGCGAAGTGAAGGAAATATCTTCAACTTAGGGAAAGGCAGCTAAGGTTAGCATTTATAAAATAGTTATGACAATTGCCCGTGAAGCCGGGAAGAATTGAATGGCGTTTCGCTCACCGCTTTGCTCCTGTGTTTATTGGTGTGGTCAATGCCGGTGCTGATGCCGACGGTAGTAAGCAACATCCATAACAACATTCCCCCTACCTGGTAAAAGAAATCATTGTCGGCAAGCGCCTGCGGAAAAACATTGTCATTGAGGGCTGTCCATATAGGGAAAGAAATCCCTGCCAGTAAGAAAGTAAACAGCATGGATCGCCTGTTGATATGTAAACTCTTGATGAAAAGACCGTTTAACAACAATAACAATAGTCCTGCAGTTGCAACGAGCAGTCCGGGAAAAATATATTTGTCAAAGCTGAACCGGAAGATGGCGATAATAGCGACCAGGAAGATCAACAGGGACCCTGCAATTATCAACAAGGTATAGCCTATCTTCTGTTTCAGATGCTTGTCAAGGTTTACCAGTGGAATGCCAATGGTAAAAAGTATTGGCACCACAATCATATTGTCAACAACATAACCAATGGCCACACCGGCAATGGCGAGAGCCAGGTTAGTTATAACAGTCAGGGAGGGTTTATCCATTGTCATACAACAAGGTTAAAAGAGTTAGGTGTCCTAAATATGCGAATTTTCTACCGAAATATCTATGATATTATTCAGCGGGAAGAAATTTGTTTGCAGGCGTACACGAAGATTTGAAGGGCAGCAATACGTGCTACTCTTTTTGTATGTACGCTTTTGATGGTAATTATGGTCTTATAGTATAAGCAATCAGTTACAATACTATCGTGTATGTGAAGATGCCCCGGGAACATGTGTGCGAACGCACAAACGTTATTAAATCAAAAAGGGGAAACCGGATTTAAAATCCTGCTTACCCTTTTATAATGACTGCCTGGTAAATTAATGCTTCTGTTATTGCTTGGAGAAGATCACTGTTTCATTTTCCAGCACTTCGGGGCTGAGCAATACAAGGCGGTTTGAGGTGGTAGCCGTTGAATCTATATTCCAGGTCTTTGTCAAACGGCTTAATGGTTCTGCATTCCCGATGCTAATAGTAAAAGAGGCTTTTGAAGGAGTGCTGCCATAGTACCCGACGGCAGAAGGAGTATAGGTCCAGGAACCGTTGGTAGTGGCGGAATTATTCTTTGCAGAAATAGATCCACTGGCATTAAAGTAAAACACAAAGCCCTGGAAGGCAGATGTTTTATCTTCTCCCCTTTGTGAAAAATTGCTGATGCTCCACCCGGTGCCTGCAGTGATAGAAGAAGGTAATGAATTAGCCGGAGGAGTAGAGGTGTCAGTGGAATTTTTAGAACAACTTTGTGCAATAACAATTAACACGAAGAGAATTGATGGGAAGACGAATGACTTGTTCATAAAAAACATTTTTTGATTTATAAATTGATTGCCGGAGTTTATCGCTGGCTGTTGGTTACTTAATACGAAGAAACTGTCACAGGGTTGCCCACGTAGAGAGGAAATGAAAGGGAATGTAGTGTGATTCTACTAAGAAAAGTTTACATTAGAAAGCAGAATGATACTTCAACATAAAACGAAATAGTTAAAACATGAATGACATTCGATTCTTTCTTTTATTCTGCATTATTTCGGTTAGCAGCTGCTCTCCTTCAAAGCAATTACACAACAGCAATATAGAGGCATCAAAAGCCGCTATTCGGGATGCAGACATCAACTTCAGTAACCTTTCTGCCAAAATAGGTGCTCCGAAGGCCTTTGCAGAATATGCAGCAGATGATGTAATTCGCCTCAACAGCAGGGCATTCCCAACGCTTGGGAAAGCGGCTTTATTAAAAGAAGCAAAGGAATCGAAGGAAAATTCAACAAGATTAACATGGAAACCTCTAAGGGTGGAAGTAGCAGCCTCCGGTGATTTAGGCGCTTCCTATGGCCAGTGGCAGGCAACCTTTGCAAGAGATGGAAAAGACACAACTACCTTTGGCAATTACGTAACCGTGTGGAAGAAACAAGCCGATGGCACCTGGAAGTTTCTTATGGATGGAGGAGGTCCCACTCCGGGTCCTGTTGAAAAACTATTTTGAAGCCTGCTTTAGTTACAATACTAAACTAAGTTTACAGGATTTACTTCTTTAGCTTGTACAGCAGCAATCCATAACCCACTCCTGCGGGATCGGCTGTATTGGCGAACTGGAAGGCTATATATTTGCCATCTGTGGACGCAACGGGATTGGATGCTTTCCCTCCTTCATAGTCATTAAAATGAGTAATGCGCAAAAAGTCTTTTCCAGTGCCATCGAGTTTTAACTTCCAGATATCGATATTGCCGGCACCTTTTCTTCCCCCGAGCCACTGAACCTGGCGGTCAGCTTCCACCATTGTGTACTTACCTCCGGCAAAGATACCTTCACATTCGTTATAAGTGCCGGGAGTTTTTGACTGGTTGACAACTGCTTTAGTCTGCAGGTCAATAGTCATGACAGATGCCTGTCCGTTTTGTTCATAACAGGTGAACGTGAGTTTTGAATCAGTGTCGAAGAAGTCCTGCGGTTCGATAGTGCAGTTACGGTCGGGGCTTTCATAAACAATCTTCTCATTTATGATGTGCGGCTTACCTCCCGATGTGTCTACATCTGCGACTATCAGCCTGGATGCTCCTTCGGGTATCTCAGCTAACTGGTCATGTATTTGGGAGTAAGCTACTTTCATACGTGTCTTCGAAATAGCCATTCCTTCACTCATCTTAACGCCTAAACGTATAGGCATGGAACCTTTTTCTTTGCTGAGATACCACAATTCATTATCCCTGCTGCGGCTTATGTGAATATCCTGAAACTTCTCGGGTCCTATAAGAATGTAGTCTCCTGAAGGAAGATGCATCACTCTCAGGAAAGCAGCTGCCGGTATGCGGCAGGTGAGACAGCTAATCTTTCGTGTTTGCAGATCAATAACCATGGCATCACCAAAGCTCTTAGCCATGAAAGCGACCCGCTTATTATCAGGGGAGAAATCCGCACGCTCACCAAAGCCGGTAAGAATCTCTATATTTTTTGGCAGGTGATCTATTGGGCTGCCTGTCAGTCTTTTCTGTAAAGGCCGGGAAGATTCATTGGGTTGTGCTGATAACTTAATAGCACATATAATTAAAGTAACCAGGAGTAATGACCTCATAACAAAGAGTTAGTTTCTGAACAGTAAGATACGGCTAGATGGGCAAAATTGAACAGGTGTCCTCTGGCAAAGCAGGTAAGCCAGCCGGGAAATGATTTTCTTTTTATCCATCGTCAATATTGTGCTCCAGGTTAAAGGCGATCTGTTATTAGTTCAATAATGCTGAGGCATTTTTTAATTAACTCCTCTATAAACGTCTTATTTAACTATCCTTCTCCTTGAGGTGTAAATGACACGAGAAAAATTAAAATACTACCTTTATATCACAAAATCGTCAGCTATGATCCACAAATATTTGCTGACTAACAAACATAAACTTCCTCCCGTAAAGCCGGTATTACCAGTAAGTGAAATCATTATGTACATCGGCATAGTAGTGCTGCTGGCTGCCTTCATTTATATGATCCTGGATATAGACCACGCTGATAGTATAGCCGCTTTATGGCTACCTTTTGTTATCGCCGGAGTTTTGTTAGTCTTTTTAGGACTTATGGTCATTCAAATGCATCAACATAAAGTCAACCGGCACCGGCATCATTACTGAGAAGACCTTTGATTAGTGTCCGCGACACAATTATTTTTTATACAACGATATGAGCGTTAACGATACTAAAGACGTATTGGATATCCTTCGCCCGTTTGATGAGCAAACGACAGAGCTGTTTTTATGGCTCCGGAAGTATGCCTGGTCTATTTGCCCCAGGGCCAATGAACTTGTTTACGACAACTATAATGCAGTGGCGATTGGCTGGTCACCCTCTACGAAACTTGGTCATACCATCTGTTCAATAGCTATTATGAGAGCTAACCAGAATATCCATTGGGGTTTTTACCATGGCAGCAAACTAGAGGATCCCTTACATCTTCTCCTCGGAAAAGGAAGTCAATACCGGTACATATTGGTAAAAGACAAAAAAACTTTTCCCAGGACTTACATTAAACAGCTGGTGCAACAGGCATATGTCAACTCTCTGGGCCTGGTAAAAGATGAAAGGGATATCACCTCCGGTCAAACCATTATTAAATCTATCTCTGCTAAAAAGCGGCCTGGTAAGAAAGTAAATACCATCTAAGTGGTGGTATGAATGTAATTTATTTTGTTGCGATAAGCTATACAATTGTGTCCAACAGGTTGCTAGAACTATCTACGTGCCGCGCATACAGTATAGAACTTACATATCCAATCCGGATCCTTGTGCCATCTTTTAAGTTGTATACATAAATATGAATCCCACTTCCGGTATCATCATCCGGCTGCCCAAAGATGGCTACCCCCTGGTTGTAGGTCATGTCAGCTTTAAGATACTTCCTGAAATATTCTATAGTGCCGGAGGCCGGTTCTTTAGTTTTTGAACAATCTAAAAAACCAATACTAATAAAACAATCAGTTTATACACCTGCCGGGAGAATAAATATTGGTATTAAGTTACTTAATCGTTTCGACTTGCTAAGGTGGCAGTCACAGTTGACACGCTATTCACACGCAGTTGTCACGCAGTTGACACACCGTTAACTGCGTCTCAATTGCGTCTCAACTGCGTGTCAACTGCATATCAATAGTATATCACCTCCCACCATGATGAGAGGAAGTATAGTTATACAAGGATGGAGAGCTGATAAGATATAGCTAAGTCACTGACAGCTATCATTGTCGGTAAACAAGTGAAGATATAATTTGAGAACACAACCCTTTGTTATGTCTTTCCTGCGAACCCTCACACTGGTAATCAGCTGCATCACCCTGTTAATGAGCGCCTCACTTGTTCTCCGGTTTCGCTGGAGCAGGGGCGGCCCTTTGTTATGGATATTTAAATCCTTTAGTGCCGCGCTATCTCCGTATACAGGTATTGTTGCGGGTATTTGTGCCCTTACGGCAATGGTCACCGGTTCGGCTGCCACTATTTTGATCAGTGGTACCAGCGTAATTATTTCGCTTGTTTACCTTGCCGGCATCTCTGCAGCGCCTTCCAGGAGAACAGGATTTCAAAGTGCTTTCGGACCACTGTGGAAAGAACGGGTAGTGTCTAAAAGTAGCTTCCTTAAAAGGCCTGCCACCCTATTGTTGCCCTCCGACAAGAAGTTTATTCTTAAGAGGGATATTCCTTATGGTAGTGTTGAGGGCACTAACCGCCAGTTGTTGTGTGACCTTTGGTTGCCTTCAAGGGAGGTAAAGCCCTCCGGAATTGCCTTCATATATCTACATGGCAGCGCATGGTGCTACCTCGATAAGGATACAGGCACCCGCACCTTCTTCCGACACCTGGCATCACAGGGACATGTAATAATGGATGTGGCCTACCGCCTGTTTCCCGAAACAGATATGACCGGAATGGTACAAGATGCCAAACGGGCAATAGCATGGATGAAGGCCAATGCGGCCGGTTGTCACGTGAATCCACATAAGGTTATTATCG
>JBLNAY010000243.1:0-6737 GCA_050259715.1 Candidatus Dadabacteria bacterium | reverse complement strand
GACCAACAGCAACCACCCCCGGTAAAACGACCCCCTCTGTGGCAGAAATAGTCCTAGGTAATAAAATGGCGAACAACAAGGCGCCGCTATACGGACAAAAAGCAAGAGCGAAGACTATTCCTAATAAAAACGCGCCGGGGAGCCCGTGATTTTTAAACCGCTCTGATAATTTACCAGTGAAGTTTCCTTTAAATAAAAAGTTCAGTTTAATAATCCCGAGCATTACTAATCCAAGGAAGATCATTACAGGACCGATAAACTTTTCGCCATGTCCCTGGAAAATGTTAGCTACTTTAAAAGTACTGGCTCCGAAATAGATTAGTGCTGCCAGGATGGTGTAGGAAAGCATCCTGCCGAGGGTGTACAGTACCCCTGTAATGAAGATTTTTCTTTTACTGGTGAATGTTTTAGCCACATAAGCGGTAGCGGTAATGTTGGTGGCTAAAGGGCAGGGACTTATGGAAGTAAGAAGCCCGAGAGCAAAGGCTGCCAGCAGGGGAACACTGCTATTTTGAGCAAGGTTATTTATCCAATCCATCTTAGCCTTTTAAAAAATCTTCAATTTGCTTCTTTAACTCTGACTGGAATTTTGCATCATTACCCACATTCAGGAAAGCAGGGGCGGTAAGATTTTTTTTCTTCCCTGTAGCGGGGTTGAACAAATAAAGAGCGGTGCCAAAAGCTTCAAATTCCGCCGCCAGTTTTTTATTAGCCTTGTCTTCAACATTCACGAGCCGAAAAGGTATGGCAGAGAAATTCGCTTTTAAAGTCTCCCTGGTTAGCTTCTCAATTTTAAGACAGCTCACGCAGCGGTGTTCAAGGTGAAACTGCAGCACCTGGATAGCCTGCGCGGCCGGTTGTTGTTTTGCATTGGGTTGCCCGATGCTTTCACAGGAACTGAGAACCAGGATAACAAATGCAATTACCGGTAACAAATGTTTGTGTAGCATACTTGTAGATTTATAAAAAACTAACTAATTCTTTCATTTTCTTCATAATCCCACCTAATGTGCAGTACGAACTCTTTAACACACATCTATAAAACAAGATTGAATAAGTACCCTGAAAGGATCATAAAGAAAGCTATGGTTCCAAAATAGATAGCCACCAGCCTCAAGGTCATTGCCTTTTTCAGCAACATCGCTTCCGGCAGTGACAGACCTATAACACCCATCATAAAGGCTATAGCAGTCCCTAACGGCACTCCCTTTGCCACCAACACCTGCACTACCGGTATCACTCCGGCTGCATTGCTATACATAGGCACACCCATGATCACTGCTATTGGCACTGCATACCATTGACCTTTATTAATGTAAGTTTCAAAAAAGCCTGTAGGCAAAAAGCCATGCATAGCACCTCCAATGGCAATGCCAACAACAATGTATAGAGCAATGCCCTTAACGATCTTCAATGCATCTGTAACGATCATGGGCATACGCTGCCATAATGTTTCTCTCTCCTCTATAAGCAGTTCCTCTTTTGCAGAATGAGAAATTAAATTCTGAACCCACTTCGATAGAAGGCCTTCCAGTTTCATCCTGCCCAACACAAAGCCACCCACTATTCCCAGCACCATGCCGCTAACCACATACAAAGCGGTAACTTTTAAACCAAAGCTGCCGAGGAAAATGGCTATAGCTACTTCATTCACCAGGGGAGCAGTGACCAGGTAAGTAAAGGTTATACCCAGGGGGATGCCTCCCTTTACAAAACCAATAAACAGTGGCACAGAAGAACACGAACAGAAAGGAGTGATCACCCCAAACATGGCGGCAAACACGTATTCCAGCCCATATAGCTTGTTGTGGCTAAGAAAGTTGCGGATCCTATCAACAGGGAAAAAGGAGTTTACTATTCCCATGATAAAAGTGATGAAAAAGAGTAGCAGGAAGATCTTCAGTGTGTCAAACACAAAGAAGTTGAGAGCCGGTCCCCAATGGCCTTGTGAGGACATGCCAATTACACTGTAAATAAGCCAGTCTGCAAAATATTGAAGCCAGTTGAACATGGTTAAGCCTGAGTGGAATACAGATGCGGATAGTTAAACTTACACCAGGAGCATTTCCTTTATTTCGCTTACATGCGCTATACGTCCTTTCACTCGTGCGACATCATCAATCATCAACACAGGGGTAGAAAGCACATTGTATTTCATCATTTCCTCAATGTCTTCAATCTTCTCAATGCTGGCTTCAACACCGGTTTGTTTAACAGCTTCCAGCACATTGGTGTAGGTTGTTTTGCATTTAGCACATCCTGGTCCGAGCACTTTTATATTTTTCATACATCCAGATTTTTATCGTTGAAAAAATTGTGAGAACATTTTTTTTGCTTCACTCCATGCCTTTTTATTAATGCAGTATTTTATACGCGGAGGCATCACATCCCCCTGTATCAGGCCGGCATCCTTTAGTTCCTTTAAATGCTGTGATATGGTGGATTGAGCCAATGGCAATTCGTCGGTCAGTTCACCGGTAAAGCAACAGGTTTGACTATCTAGGAAGTTCAGGATGCGAACGCGTACCGGGTGTGAAAGGGCCTTGGCATAGCGGGCAATGAGCTCTTCCTTGTCAGAGTAAATGACTTCAGTGTTTGTTCGTTGCATGTTGCAGTTGTTCATCGCAAATGAACGATGGATGATCTATTGTACCACTGACGGTGGTCACGGGAATTACTGACAGCTGTTAGGGAAGCGAGTACTGCCCCATTCATTACTCATCACTCATCACTCCTTACTCATTCTCCAATGATTACCTGCATGTCTTTACCTCGCCCGTTATGGTGCTCACATCACCTATGAGTGTAACCAAGATCACTAAACAAAACCGTTTACTTCCAGATCTTTGAATAATATAAACGGTGAGAGCATAAGAAAATTTAAAAAGAGCTGTCAAATATCTGCAACGGGTTTAAATGCAAGATTTCGAACTGATAGATAGCATCGTCGAAGGCAACCAAAAAGATTTTGAATTGCTTATAAAGAAGTATGATTCCAATGTTTTTAGAGTAGCCATTGGCTTGCTTCACAATAAAGAAGACGCAGAAGAGCTCACCCAGGATGTGTTTTTAAAAGTATACCACTCACTGTCCACTTTTAATAAAAAATCTGCATTTACCACCTGGCTTTACCGGCTGACGATTAACAGCGCTTTAAACTCCTTACGAAAGAAAAAGAGAAAACATTTGTGGACTGGTCTATATGAAATCTTTCAAATCAGTTCACCGGAACAGTCTGCCCTTAACAAGATGATAAACAGGTCGAAGGATACAATGATCCGGCAGGCTATCGATAATCTGCCTTATAAGCAACGGCTCGCCTTTGTATTAACGAAATATGAAGAGCTGCCGCAGCGGGAAGTAGCTGCAATTATGGAATTGACCGAAGGAGCAATTGAACAGTTGGTCTTACGTGCAAAAAATAATCTCCGGAAAAAATTAGCTCCAGCCATAGGAACATATAACATTCGATTGTCTAAATATAAAACAAGCAAAAATGAGGAGTGATAAAGACATTGATGCAGGGATTCAGTCCTTTATTGAAACAGAACGAAAACTTGCACCCAATCCTTTTTTGGCTACCCGTGTGATGGCCCTCATTGATAATAATAATGTTCAGAAAAGATGGGTTCCTACATGGGAGGGGATTGTAATCGCTTTTAGCCTGTTGCTAGCTGTCGCTGGCGGCATCACAGCCGGCAGCTTGTACAAACCGGCAAACCTCACCAATAGCACAACCGCTGTAGTGCTTATAAACGGTGAGACAATGGAGCATTTTGGGTTTTACCAGGAAACATCAAATGAGAAGTAAGATGAATCAAAAATACAAATGGCTGGTATGGGCAATTGTTTTCCTGTTGGTGTTGAATGTGGCAACTCTCACCACCATTATTTATCACAATTACAAACAGGAAAAGCAATCCGCCAGTCCCACTGTTGCCAGTGCTGCAGGGACTAACGTTGTGAATGGCCGGTTTTTTAAACAGAACCTGGGCTTTACCAATGAACAAATGGACAAGTTCCGGCAGGCCAACCAACAGTTTCGACCACACACAGAAGCCTTAACCTTCAGCATAGACAGTATGAAAAATAAAATGTTCAGGGAAATGAAGAAAGAACAACCGGATACGTCAAGGCTGAATGTTCTTTCAGCAAAGATTGGCGAGCTACATGGCCAACTGAAGCGGCAGACTTATGAATTTTATTTAAGGTTAAAGTCGGTATGTTCTGATCAACAATTATCAGAGCTTGATAAAGTATTTCAACCACTGTTTATCAACGACAATTTTCAACCTGGTGCGGGCAGATCAAAAAGAGGATGGCACAAAGCGGGAAATTAAAAATTTAAAATATGAAAAAATTACTTTTAGCAGCAATTGTTACGTTCGCGATCAGCACTGGTTTGTCTGCTCAAACCACTACTGATACAACACGTTACCGGGGCACAAACAAAAATAATCCCGGGTATGTTGACAACAACAAAAACAATGTGTGTGATAACTATGAAAACGGGACAAGAGCCTACGCCGGAAGAGGACAGGGGCAAGGCCGCAGAGGTGCTGGCTATGGTATGATTGGCAACAGGCAGGGTTGCATAAATATGCAATACCGCCGGGGAGGTAATGGAAGATTCAACTTTTAACCTGAGATCCCCCTCCGGAAAGAGTCTAAGTAAGTCCTGGAGCACGTGTATTAGTAAACCATTTTTTCACTGTGCTTACAGCAACAACATGTCCCGCGGAGCATCGGGACGTGCTTGATCTTTTTGTAACTTTTTCCATTAAGGGGAAAAAGTTAGGAAAGAAATAGTGTATTTGAGAGTTCCCGGCTTACAGGCCGGAATAAGGCGCTGAAAGTTTTGGCCGCGGTAAAAAAAGGTTCTATGTGCATCTTTCTGTCTCTATGATTCTATATGATAGAATCATCAAATTTCCATATTTTCAAATTGATCATTTCATTTGCAAATCGTCCCACCACAAAAAAAAGCCCTCTCTTTCGAAAGGGCTTTTTTTGTTTACCGGCATCAATCAGGTTGCTTCATCATCTTTACAACAACCTGGTCTTCACCTTGTACAATTCGGGCGTAGTAACTGCCCGGTCTGTAATTATGTCCAATCATTATTGTCCCATTTGCCAGTATTCCTGACTTTACTTCAACTAACCTGCCAAGTAAATCTGAAACTATAATATTCAATGGTTCAACAGATTTGCTCTCTGTAGTTAACGTAAAGAAGGTATTGGTTGGGTTAGGAACAACTTTAACGCGAAGGTGATCTTCTGTCGGTTGCTCAACGATGACCTTATTAGAAATACCACCTGTACTGAATGAGGAGCTGGTGCTAACCTTTAGGTTACCGGCAGCTAGCAGTTGTTCTGCTGAATTAGTACCGTTCCAGTTGCTGGAATACCATACGCCACCATTTTTGGCCCATACGGTGATGCCGATTAAATCATTAATTCCCGGCTCCCCTTTATCAGTCATGCTCACCTGTAAAGTAGCATTACCATCAACAGCTACAGGAGCATAAGGATTGGTAATATCCTGGATGCTTGCTTTACCATTGAACAGGGCAGTTGCAGGAGAATTAGTAGAAGGTGCTGTTCTCCCTGGCCTGACAGAAAGAGAAGTCATGGCATTGCCTTTAATCTGGTAAGTATGTAAAACATCATCATCTTCGGTTCTCCTGATGATGGTGTTGATGCTGCCCTGCAGGTTGGTGCCCTTCTTGTTGTACTTCACATTAAAACCAAAGTTGTTTTTGCTGCCCTCATCAGGAGCCTTCAAACCGGCCGGTGTTTGAATTAACAAGTACCCACCACCGGTGATAAAATCACTGAGTGGTTTTGAAATTGTTATGACTTCATCTTCCTCTGAAGCATCCCTTAAATAAAAGCCATTAACAATAATGCCCACCGTATAATCTTTAGAGTTTGCTGAAAGAATATCCACAGGCCAGTTATAGGTAACAGCACCCACTAATGTGTCATCCGCATTTACTAAACCAACTACAAGCGGATTTGGATTGATCACTGTATAGGAGGTCCCATTACGTACAACAAAGTTTACTGTTGCATTACGTATGTCTCCCGGCAATGCATCACCACCTACCCTGGTGATATCTTTAATAGTTGCAGCCAGGGTTACAATGGCTTTACCCGAACTGATACTACTAGTAGATACAAACAAGGCACCGGTGTAATAAGCACGCGCATCTTCCTGTGTAATGTCAAAGTCGTCTGTATCTGTGCTTGCTTTGAAAATAGCATCTCCGGCAAACGCTGATACGACGGAATAGATATTAGCCGGATCCTGGTACAAAACCAAATTGCTGCTGCCTATGCCGGCAGTTGTTGTAGTAGCCGTTGCTGACTGAACGCCTATTGTGAAGGATACCGGTTTTCCACTTAATGGAGTTTGAGTCAGGCTGTCAACTAATGTAGCACTAAGTTGTTGCCGGTCTGAATATTGTTCAGAAGCATCTCCATTATAAGTAACAACAGTTGGCCGCTTCAGGATGTTAAGTGTTGTAGTACAGGTTGACTGGTTACCACTGACATCGGTCACCGTAAGAGTTATCGTATTTGTTCCTGCATCAGCCCATGTAAAGGAACTCTTGTCAATAGCTAATGTAAGAGGGCTACAATTATCAGATGAACCATTATTGATCACTTCCGCAGAGATGCTGAATGTGCCATCCAGGTTTAAATACCTTGAAATAGTATCCCTGCATCTTGCT
>JBLNAY010000242.1:0-2770 GCA_050259715.1 Candidatus Dadabacteria bacterium | reverse complement strand
GGGGCTCTCCCTCTCCTTGAGGAGAGGGCTGGGGTGAGGTAGAGAGTATGTAGGGAATATGTAAGGAGTATGTAGGGAGTTTGCAAGGGCTAACTCCATGGTAACTCCCTGCAAACTCCTTACTTACTGCGTGGAAAATCTATAGGATCACTATAATATTTCTGTTCACAAAAGAAGGAGATATAATTTCCGGAGATTAAGACTAATGAACTTAACAAGTGACGACCATTTAAATAGATATCTATTATTAAACTGCCCTCCTGTTTAAAATAAGTACAAAGATTAGCTGAAAAATTGTTCACAGCCTCTTGTATATTACTAAAGAATTGAGTATATTGCAGTATGGCTAAGCAGGTTGGCGCATATAGGTTCGTTGGCAATGTTGATGGTCTCTGTTTTTATAAAATGGAGGGGAATTATTATGTCCGGAAACAAAGTTCCCTGACAGGTAAGAGATTCTGGAAAGCCTTGTGTTTTGAAGCTACCAGGCAAAGTTGTCAGCGGCTGGCGAGGGGCAGTCAACTGGCAGCCATAGTGTATAAAAATTTCCGTAAGCAGAAGGGTTTGTATGCAGTGCTAAAAACGAAAGCCATTGCATTGCTGAAGAAGAAAAAAAGTGAAGATAAGGTGTTGAGAATGCTCATAAAGTTGGCTTCACTATTACAACCGGCGAAAAAAGGGACTACATATCACATAATAGCGAAAGCGGGGAAAAAGAAAAAAGCGAAGGCTCTTGCTTCGCTTTTCTATATACCTTCCGTAAAGGAAAGAACTGCATCTTTCAACCTCTATCTATCTTCTGCCTAGATCAGCCTTCGATTTCCAGCTGACTATTATTGATATAATTAACCAATGCGGCAGAATTCTTAAGGTTTAACTTCTTCAGAATATTATAGCGGTGTACTTCCACTGTTTTAACTGAGATATTCAGTGAATCGGCTATTTCTTTAGAGGAGTTTCCTTTCTTGATAAATGCAATGATCTCGATCTCCCTTTGAGACAATGAATTTAATCCTGTTTGTTGATCCTGCCCGCTAATTACCTGTTCGGAAAGGATATTCTTGATCTCATCGCAGATATATCTTCTTCCGCTTTGGATTTCAGTAATAGCTTTAAACATTTCCTCACGGGAAGAGTTCTTCGTTACATAACCCATTGCACCTTTCTGTATCATCTTGCGTGCGTAAGTAGGTTGGGTATGTAGTGATACTCCCAGGATGCGGGAGGCAGGAGAATATTTCCTAATCAGTTGAGTGGCTTCAATACCATTCATGCCGGGCAGGTTAATATCCATGATTACGATATTAGGACGTAGTTGTTTAGCCAGTTCTACAGCCTCTTCGCCACTGCCGCTTTCTGCAATTACTTTGAAGCGTTCATCGGTATTTAATATGAAGCTCCATGTTTCTCGTACCAGCGTGTGATCGTCTACAATAAGGATACTGACTTTTTCCATAGTTTAATTGGCGTTTAATTTTATTGGGAAGTTGATAGATAATTTACATCCTTGATTTGGTTCGCTGGTGATGGAGTAACTGCCATTAATCAGGTACACACGGTTTTGTATGTTCTTTAAACCGGCTCCCCTTTTTACAAGTTTTGGATTAAAACCTGTTCCGTCGTCCTGTATGGTTAAACAGGCACTGCATCCTTTATCACATAAACTGATCACTACTTCTTTAGCATTTGCATGCCTGATCACATTGTTCATCGACTCCTGCAAAATTCTGAACGCGGCCAGCTTTTGTTGCTTTGATAATTTTTCTTCTACTGTTTCATCAATACAACACCTGACCTTTATTTTTTCAGTGTAGTTTATATTTTGAACCAGGTCGTTAATAGATTCTATGAGCCCAAGATCGCCAATGGAAGGGTCCATTAACGAGCGTGATAGATGACGAATTTCCCTGATCACATTCACAATATTGTCTGTAGACTTTTTGATCAATTCATCTTTCACATCTGTTTTTGTGAGGGCAAGCTCCAAATAAAGTTTAGTGGTCGTCAACACCTGGTTAATGTTGTCGTGAAGTTCTTTACCTATCTCGGCTCTTTCCTGTTCCTGGCTATCAATGCTGGCCTGGTTAATCTGTTTTTGAAAATCCAGTTCATTATTCAGGATATCCATCTGTAGTTTCTTCCTGTCAGAAATATCCTGTGCGGCACCAATGATGCGTATTGCCTCTCCCGATTCATTCCGCAGGACGATACCCCTGTCATACACAAATGAAAAAGTTCCATCATCTTTTAAGAAACGGTATTCGCATTCAAAGGTTTCACGGTTGTTTGAATTGAGGAGCTGCTGTATTAGTTCATTCACCCTTGGTGCATCTTCGGGGTGAACTCTTTTAATCCATTGTTCAATGCGTAAGATGGAATCATTTTGTTGAACTCCAAACACGTTATTAAGACCTTCCTCACCCCTGTAAAAGCAGTTATTTACAATATCCCAATCCCAGATCATATCATGAGTGGCTTTCATCATGATATTAAATCTTTCGTTAGCTTCTTTAATTTCTTTATTAGTTCTTTTTAGTTCCTCTTCGGCGTTGATTGTATCAGTGATATCTATGTGTACACCTATAATACGACCTGGTTTGCCATCTACATAGTCAATGAATTTACTTTTCGATAAAACCCATTTATAATTACCCATTTTGGTTTTAATCCTGTAAGTAAATTCTGCACCGGGAGAATTGTTTTCAAGATGCTTCTTTAATGATTCTTTTACTGCTCTAAGATCATCGGGGTGAACTTTTTCTTCCCATGC
>JBLNAY010000241.1:0-4402 GCA_050259715.1 Candidatus Dadabacteria bacterium | reverse complement strand
GAATTATGATGTTGGAAAAACGACAGTAAATAAGACTCCCCTCTGCGCCTGACATCATAGAACTCATGGAATTCACCTACCAACTCTATACGACGCTCGAGCATAATTCTGTCCCTGAAGGTTGCCTGGTCCATACCAGACCAATCTGCCGGTACTGTTTCCATTGCATCAATGGTTCCATTACCATTAGCATCACGCGCACGGTTCATCACTTCGTTAATGTACTTGTAAGCACCTGCCGGTCCATGTAACTCATTTTCAATCTCAGCTAACATCAGTAAGACATCTGCGTATCGTAAGAAGAGAAGATTGGTATTACTTCCATTAGCTACCCAGGCCGGATCAAGATACTTCAGAATATAAGGATACCCGGCAGAGGCACTAGCCGAAGGATTTGGATATACATATTGAGTGGAACCACTCTTGGATTTGTAGGTGTCATAGATATAAGAAACAGCAATCCGTGGATCTCCCGGGTAAGTATTCCTGTGATCATCAAATGTTGACTTATGCACCCGGATCCGAGCCAATGGACTGCCGGCGCCAAGAATGTAGGAACTGCTGGTAGGCATCCACGATTGCGTTAGCCCATTAGCAGAACCACCGGCAGAACTATATTGAATCTCAAAGATGGATTCCACCGAATTTTCTTTGTTTACATCCCATAGATCTTTATAGGGACGAACTAACCTGTAAGCCCCTGAATTATACACCTGTATTTCTTCATCATAGGCTTTCTGCCAATAAGGGGAAGCCTGGTTATTTCCAGCAAGGGTCATATATACCTTTCCCAGTAAGGCATAGGCAGCATATTTATTTGGACGTCCTTTTACCTGTGCTGCCGGTTCAGGCATCAAAAGTTTTGCTTGTTGAAGATCGCTGATAACCTGTTCATAAACCTTGTCAGCTGGTGTCCTGGCCATATCAATTTCTGCTTCAGTCGTAAGATGTAACCGTAAAGGAACAGCACCCCATATTCTTACTGCGTTGAAATAGTATACAGCCCTAAGGAAATAAGCCTCCCCTAAAATGGGATTTTTAGCAGGCTCTTTTAAAGGACTTTCAGACAATCCATCTATCAGGCCATTTACAGCATTGACGCCACCATACATCTCCGTCCAGGGACGCACGATAAGAGCATCCGTTGGTTGAGCAGACATCCTGGCAAGCGGTTGATTAGCTATAACGGAAGTCCAGAAGGCACCGGACGCATCGCTTAGCATTTGCGGCATCTGGTTTCCCATGTAGTAATAGGTGCTGATACGCTCATAAACACCAATCAATGCTGCCGTTGCACCTCCCTGCGTGTTGAAAAGGGTTTTATCATTCAAAAATCCTTTTGGATCTTCTTCTATTGCCTTTGAGCAGGATAATCCTAAACTCAACAGGCATAAACTATATATCAGGTATTGTATTCTTTTCATAAAAGTCTTTATATGTTGTTTAGAAAGTAACGTTTACACCAAAACCTAGAGAACGGGTAGCAGGATAAGAACTCCAGTCAATACCTCTTCTCATCGGATCATTAGTAAAGCTGTTCACTTCAGGATCAAACCCGGAATAGTTAGTAAATACTGCGAGGTTTCTTCCTGTAACATATACATCAACAGCACTCACGAACTTATTGTTATTTAAGGGCAGCCTATAGCCTAAAGAAACCATAGCCAGCCTGAGGAAGCTGCCATCTTCTATTATCCTGTCGTTAAAATCTTTATTTACATATAACATCCTTGGATAGGTTCCTTCGGGATTATTTGTTGACCATGCGTTGTAATAAGCATCTTTTGTGATGTTAGTACCTATACTAGTGTTCTCAATCTTTAATAAATTACCATTAGCTATTTTGTTGCCTTGTACGCCATTCATGAAAACATTCAATGAAAGCTGTTTGTAGCTTAAAGAAGAATTGACTCCATAGGTGAATTTTGGATTGGGGTCGCCAATAAAGTCTTTATCAAGATCAGTGATATTGCCATCCGCATTTTTATCAACGAAATAAATGTCACCGGGTTTCAGTGCAACTCCATAATATTTCAGCGGATTGTTGGTTACCTCAGAAGCAGGATAAATACCACGGGTTTCAAAACCAAAAAACATACCAACAGGGTATCCCTCTGCAAAGATGTTTCCAGGTGTGGCAAACTCAGTTCCGCCGGCAACCTTGTCACCGTAGAAGGCTTTTAATGTCCTCGCCCCAAACACTCCCTCGGGTTGGCCAAGGTCCACAATCTTGTTTTTATTGAAAGACATATTGCCACCCAGGTTCCATTTTACATTCCTGTCAATAACGAGTCCCTGTAATGAAAACTCTAATCCCTTGTTTTCTATACTTCCTTTATTAGCTGCCATCGTCTGAAATCCTGTTGATACAGGAATCTTAAAGTTCTGGAGGAGATCTTTTGTTTTTTTCTTGTAAACATCAACAGTGAACGTCAACCTGTCGTTGAATATACCTGCATCTAATCCAAGGTTTACCTGTGAAGATGATTCCCATGTAAGATTTGCATTGGGTATTAAGGCGGGAACAGCACCCACTGCAACGGAACCATTACTGGTAGAATAATAGGCTGCGCGATACCGTGCAATAGTGGAATAAGGGCTGATAGCCTGGTTACCGGTTAATCCATATCCAAAGCGGGGTTTCAACGTAGAGAAAATATTCAGATTCTTGATAAAATCCTCGTCTGAAGCTCTCCATGCTACAGCCAGTGAAGGGAAAAAGCCCCATTTCCTTCCTTCTGCAAACCGGCTAGTGCCGTCATATCTTCCTGTAGCTGTTATCACATACCTGTCATTGTAGGTATAAACCATCCTTGCCAGGGCAGAAAGAATAGAGGACCTGGTAAAGTCTTCGAACTGGGGATACACTTTTGCACCGGCTCCCATACCATAGATTCTCAGGTCTTCTGTGAAGAAATCTTCATTTACTGTATAGGCATTTTGTACATCTGAATTATCATATGTAAAACCTCCTGTCCCATTGAAACGGTTTTTTCCATATACTTTATTGAAAAGTAACATTCCCTCGAGGTTGTAAGCATAGCTTTTCAGGGTAGAAATACCCAGTTGACCATTCGTCAACTGACCCTGGCTCAGATCTTTACCAAACCAGCGTCTCCTGTCTTTACTGCGGACATCTCCACCACCGAGAGCCCTTAATGAAAAAGCATTGGATAGTTTATACTCTAATGATAAGGATTGCAATACACGAAACTCTTTTGTGATGTCGTCATACTCCTGCAACCACGCTCTCGGGCCTTCAATTTCTTCGTCAAGATTGATCGTTGAACCGATTGTATCGAGTATTGGCTGCTTTGCGAGAATTTGACGTATAATACTATTGCTGGCGCTACCCATTTGTTCCGTGGATTGAGTCATTGAATTTCGCCTGTATAGCAAGTTGGTTTTTGAACTCACACGTAAAGCTGGAGTAACATCTTGTGTCAGATTAAAGCGAAGATCTCCTTGTTTCACACCGGTGGTTGGTATAATACCATTGTTGTCTAAATACCCAAAAGCGAGGTAATAGTTGGACCTTTCATTTCTGCCGCTAAAAGTCACACGGTTGTTGCTGGTAACCCCTGTACCGAATATATCATCCTGCCAGTCAATGGGCTGAATGGTTTTAAGATCATAAAATGGACCAGTGGGCCTTGTATCGTTAATGAATTTGGCAAATTCATAAGCGTCCAACATTGGCATTCTCTTACTCACGCGTGCAAATTCAGTTGAAGTACTAAAAACAACTTTACCTTTTCCCAATCGTCCCTGTTTGGTGGTAATGATTACCACCCCGTTAGCACCCCTGGAACCATAAATGGCAGTAGCAGAAGCGTCTTTTAATATTTCAATGTTTTCAATATCCTGTGGATTTATGGCAGTTAAACCATTTTGTGCCTCCTGGTAGGAGTTGCCCGGGTTAGTTCCCACCTTCAATGAGTTGGTGTTATCCTGGGTGGCAGTATTTACTATCACTCCATCAACAACATACAAGGGTTCTGTTCCACCACTGATGGAACTCAAACCGCGGATACGAACGTTAACAGCCCCACCGGGAGCTGCACTTCCTGTATTCACCTCAACGCCGGCTGCACGGCCCTGCAACAGCTTATCAACGGAGGTGATTTGTGCCGCTTCTCTCTCGTTGAATTTAACTGAGGATACAGCACCGGTAACATCTTTCTTCCTTACCGTACCATATCCTACTACTACCACATCACTCAAGGAAGAAGCCTCAGATAACAATTGTACGTTAACGTTAGTGCGTCCATTTAAAGCAAACTCCTGCTTAGCAAATCCGACAAAAGAAATGACCAGGGTGCTTTGTAAATTGGGAACAGTGATTTCAAATCTTCCGTCTGCATCTGTAGTGACCCCAGTTGTGGTGGAACGGACGGTAACA
>JBLNAY010000240.1:0-2611 GCA_050259715.1 Candidatus Dadabacteria bacterium | reverse complement strand
TAATTATCTCATGTGCAAAGTTGAAAAACAAAAAGCGATTACCAACGGGCGAGGTTTCTACCTTGCCTTTTTTTAATTCCCTTTCTTAGTACGGAAAGTGCAAGTAGGTTCCCCTTTTTTTCATTCGACTTCCAGCCGGATCACATCATAACACATCCCGTTAGCCACACCTCCTGCGGGCACTGTTAGAACTATTGTATTCATTCCGGGCTTCAGTAATGCTGCATCAAAAGTAAAATCGCGCTCTACCCAGGTACCTTCAATGCCATCCCTGATTGGACTGGAGCCGCCACCGCCGATATCGGTGAATGGTCCGACCTCTTTTCCATTTACCTGAATGCCTAGCGACCGTGCGCCTGAACCTGCAATGCCGAAACGCAGGGTGGCTTTACCATGAGTGGAAACAGTAGCGGGCATATTGAAGTTGATGGTCCAGGGTGTGGCACGCCCGAGGTCTTTTCCATCAGCACGGAAAGTGGTATCATGGGGCACATGATAGATATACCAATCTTTTGCAGGGTTGGATTTGGCCACAGTAAAGTTTATATCATTAGGAAAATACTTTGTATAGTCAATGTACATTCCCCAATGCCAGTGGTCATCGCCTTTGAAAAACTCTGACGCCGAGCGGTTGGGAGTGCCTACCTGGAAGATCATTTTACCATAATGAACCGGCTTCCATTCAATTGTTCCGAGATCAACTTTATCACCTGCCTTTATCGTAATGTTTGCTGTTGCATCATAAGCGCCCATCACACCATCAGCCAACGCGTGGAGTTGGTAAGTGCCGGGACGAATATTACTTATGCTAAAGCTTCCATCTGAAGCACCATCTGTCCAGAATTCATAGTGCTTTGCATCGTTCTGCCAGTTGATTGGCTGTGGAGGAAATACAAAAGCAGGAGCTCCCTGCGGGCGGGGAGGAAGGTAAGTGCCGCGGTTGGCTATCCTTCCATTAGGCAGCCGGCGTACGGCTGTATCAACAACAATTCGTTGCATGCTATCGCGCCTGAACATTGCCTGCGAATCCAACCGGAATGGACGTGCAGTACGTGGAAGTTGTGGTTCATCAGGGTAAGAGAGGCCTACCAGTAAATTGGTAAACTTCGGTATTGGAGCCTGCGGATCAACCAACTTTATTTTTCCTTTAACTGAGGCTCTTTCTGATTTCGGTGTGTAGTCTACTCCTTTCACCCAGTCATAAGGCCAGCGTGCCTGTTCCACCTTCGCCTGCTGCAAGGCATCAGTATAAAGTGCCTGTGGATCTTTGCCTGTAGGCACATAAATAAACATAGGACCAACCACTTTGGTCCAGTATTCATTAGCTGCAAAATTTAGCTGGCTGCCTCCATAGTGTGTTCCTCTCCAGTAATTAAGCAGTGTCGGATCTCCACCATCACCATCATCCAAATGTCCGGTGAGCTCATAATGATTCGGACCGGAAGAAAGATATTCAAAGGAAGGGTTGATAATATAAACGCCTGTCTTTTGCTTAGTTGATGACCAACCGAAGGCAGGGATCTTGGATTGTTTGGCCGAATAGTCGTACTTGTGTTCTGCGCGGCCCTTATAAATTCCTGTTGTGAGACGACGGGCTTCTTTCATATTCAGGTCTTCAGCAGCATCCCAATCAGCCCCGGTAGGCATCAGGAAATTGCGTTGCTTATCGATGGACAGCCAGTCGAAAATGGCACCATTAAGCTTAAATCCAAATCTTGATTCTCCTACAGAACCTGCAGGATAGGTATCCTGGTGAGTGAAGATGGCATAGGTGTACAAACCTTTAGCTCCTCTTTCCAGGGTGTAACGAATTTCGAGATCGGCAATCAACCCTCCCGCCTGTCCTGCAGCAGTAGGGTTGGGTCCGAGGATAGATTTCCCGTCTGAATAACCCTTTATCGCTACTTCTCCGCGCTCACCATTTACTGCTGCGGGATCAATGGTAATAGTGCTAACCTCCCGTGCCGCGAGCATAGGACTTTGCTCCCAGTAACCCGCATGGTGACCGGATACAAAACCCATAAGTTCAACATTGGGTGTAACAGAGTTGGCGGTTTTAACCGACACCAGGTCAGCAGTTCTTTTGTTCACTTTTACTGTGATATAACCATTGGACATGGTGTAGGTAGGTCCATCGTCCACAATGGTCACCGGCGGAGTAGAATTTTTCTGAGCTTTTGCATAAGAGCTAGAAATCAGTACAATAGCAAGGATAATAAAGTATATCTTTTTCACTGTGTTTTCTTTCTTACAATGGAGGCATTCAAAGATAGCTTTGCATTTAAAGTTGGCAGGTTAAATAACGTTTAAGCACCCGCCTCCATCTTGCGAATACACGTTTAAACAACTATTTTGTTTTTTCAGTACGAAAGATTCCAAATAGATCGTAGGGTTTTTTGGAGAACTGCCCGTTGAAGAAAAAGCCAATACCAAATAGGAAAGCAATCAATGCAAAAATTATCAACACCTGCGCAAGGGATGTTTTTTGAATATCCTGTTTTGCATTGACATCACAAACTTCACCCGGGCAATATTGCGCCTTCTTACGATAGATCATTTTATAAACTTTACACCCCAGGCAAATACCAAAAGCAGATTCGAAGAAGAGGAA
>JBLNAY010000239.1:0-28973 GCA_050259715.1 Candidatus Dadabacteria bacterium | reverse complement strand
TTTCTTGTTGAAGCTGGTGGCGCACTGGTGTTTGGTGGTGTCCTGGGATGGACGGCTCTCCAGTTATTGAAAGCGGTAAATAATTATAAAGTTGAGATCATGATCACTCTTTGTATCGTGATGGGAGGATATACATTAGGCACATTGCTTCATATTTCCTCACCGATTGCTATGGTGATTGCAGGATTAATTTGCAGTACAGAGGGTAAAAAAGATAAATGGCACATCAGTAATGATGATGTATTTACTTTCTGGGATTTAGTGGAAGACCTGATGAATGTGATCCTTTTCCTGTTGATAGGTATCGCGGTTTTTGTTATACCTATCAACCGTCCAATGTTCCTGGTCGGGTTTATCTCTATACTAGTTGTGCTTGTTGCAAGGTTTCTTTCTATCTTACCAGTATATGCGATACTGAAAAATCATTTCGAAAGACGTTCACTTAAAATATTAACATGGGCGGGTTTAAGAGGCGCGGTTTCTATTGCATTAGCCCTGTCACTACCTGTAAGTTCTCACCGTTCAGATTTCCTCGCAATAACGTATATAATAGCAGTGTTTTCTATTGTTGTCCAGGGATTAACAATAGGAAAAACGGTGAAAGTGCCTGGTAGTAATAATTGATTTCAGAAATGAGAAGAGGGTACGGTGTTGCCCGACCCTCCCTCGACCTTTAAAAATTCACATTAAAGTTTGATTACTTCCACATCATCCACTGTAGTGACTTTGTGATTGATCACATAGTTGTTTTCTCTGCCGGTGCCATCTACAAGTGTTATTACCACTCTTGTTGTGCTAACGTCAGGAAGGTTCAACTGGAACTTTTTGGAATACGATGTTCCACTAATGTTCTCTGAATAAAGCTCCGAGCCATCTGCATCTTTAAGAAAGAAACCTTGTACTTGTTTGTCCTGGTTGTCAAACTGTATGGAGTAGACAGGTTGTCCGTTGTTTTCACCCATATACTTCACACGCAGATTCACCGGGTTGGAGTTGTTGAACTGAGCTGAGGCGACGTTTACTGATGCACTGATCAGTAAAAGGAAGAAAGCATAAATGAGAGTTTTGCCTGCTGTTTTGTTTCTGTGCTGTTTCATAGTTTTCGTTTTTATAATGGTTAAACTTTTCAGCAGCAACCGGAAGTGAGCAAGCAATGAACTAAAAACAAGTAAACAATTACTTTCCTTGTTCTAATACAAAGCTAATAGCGTTAATGAGTAAACGAAAATAATAATCAGGGCTTTTATCTAACCGCCAAAACAAATAAAAATGTCAGAACCCTTATTGATAAAGGACTTCAGAGCAAAAGATGCTAAATCACCAACGATTATAAAGAAGTATTTTGTTCAAAGCAGAATACCACATGATACATTGTATTTAATAAGAAGCCAAATAAAAAAAAGGTTATAAGCTTGCACTCATAACCTTTGTGCGACGGGAAACTCCTCACTAAATCCTTGTCACTTCTGCTGTTTCCACTATGGTGACTTTGGTGTTGACCTGGTAGCTGCTTCCCTTACCTGTTCCATCCACAAGGGTCACTACTACTTTCGTGTTACCAAGGTTAGGAAGATTTAACTGGAACTTCCTGGAGTAAGAAGTGCCCGTTACATTTTCTGAATATAACTCCGTCCCTTCTGCATCACTGATATAAAATGAATGAACCTGCCTATCCTCATTATCGAACTGTATGGAGTAAACCGGCTGGCCATAGTTGTCACCTACATATTTTACCTTGAGATTTGCCGGGTATGTGGTGTTCTGTGATTGGGCGGAAGTTGAATTGAAGGGTACGCCTGCAAAGAAGATCGCTGCACATAAAGCTAAAACTACCGTTGTCCTGTTGTTTAATTGCTGTATCATAATCATCATTTAAATAAAAAAATCATTTCACATCAGCAGCAACCAGAAGTAAAGAACTAAACAACTAAAAGGTAATTATCTACTTGTGTAGTACAAAAGTATACGGGCAAAAGGCAAACGTAAACTAAATTGTAGTTGTAATTGAAATGGCCAAAAATCAAAAGAAATGATGAAACGCTTACTGTGACTGGATTTCCGCGAAATGAAGGTTGAACTCCCAAAATCAGTTTTGATGTGGTAAGGACAGGTAATAATTCTGGTCTTTTGATATCCACTTCTTTATATTTTCAAATTGCATATTTTATTTAAAACAAAAAAGCCCCTAACGCGAAGGGGCTTTTTAAAGGATAAAAGTTACTTCATGTCTTTACCAGAATTTGGCATAGATAGCAACCAGTATTAAAATAGTTACAACTATCATAGCTACGATAGAAGGTCTTACTTTGAACATTTGCTTATCCAGTGCAAATGCCTTTGGATTCACCTTCGGACCTGCAAGACTAATGCCGATCATTACCAGCATAGTGATTACAAAAGCCCACCCCATGTTAATAAGGAAAGGAATTTCATAAATACCTTTACTGTTTTTAAAGGCAGTATATAAAATCGTTTCATGGCCTAATAAAGGCACAGCAAAGCTATTAAAGAAGATGGCCATGATAAAGCCAGTTAGCAATCCAGCGACTGCTGCAGCACCTGTGGTACGTTTCCAGAACATGCCAAGAAGGAACATGGCAAATACACCAGGGCTAATAAAACCTGTATATTTCTGAATAAAAGTAAATCCACCTTCTCCACCTATTCCAAGTAAATCTTTCCATTCGAATATAATAGCAAGTATGATCGCAGTTAAAGCTACCATGCGACCTACCCATACCATTTGCTTTTCATCTTTTTCTCTTGGTGCTGAGTGTGATTTTACAGTCTCAGTAGCTGGTAAATGAGTATCTATAGTCCCTGCTTTAATTGCGGCAAATTGTCTTTCCTGGTCTGCAACCAGTTCTGCCTTTGCTGCATTCACAGTATGTACGTCCTGCTTCTTGAAATACTTCATGTAAATATCCAAAGTGAAGATGGTACCTATACTGTTCAATTTACCTGCAAGAGATGCAACAATTGCAGCTGTTAAAGCGGCGATAGCGAGACCTTTTAAACCTGCCGGTAAAAATCCGAGGATAGCAGAATAAGCATCATCCATTCCCCTTAACCCTGAGAGGTGACCATTAGTATGCAACACATAAGCCGCTATACCGGGGAGCATTACAATTATTGGCATCATCAGCTTTAAGAAGCCTGCGAAAAGAATTCCCTTACGGGCTGTATTTAAATCCGCACCCAGGGCTCTTTGCGTTATGTATTGATTACAACCCCAATAATTCAGGTTTACTATCCATTGACCTGCGAAGTACATAGCAATACCCGGCAATATGAGATATTTGTCTATTTCATTCTGTGAACTCGCCTGTGTCGGTTTTTTCAGCATCATGTGAAAATGATCAGGGGCTTGTTGCATCAGGGTTTTGAAACCGGCCAATGCATCTGATCCTAATCCAAACTTTGAACTCACAATGGTGAGCGCAAAGTAGATAGTTGCCAATCCACCGATGATCAAAACTGCCACTTGTATTACGTCGGTGTAACCAATCACTTTCATTCCTCCGAGGGTGATTATAAGGGCAAAAACAGCAAGAGCAATCATTACAGTATGTAAATACTCTGGCCCGATTAAGCCACTGATAGCAATTGCACCCAGGTAAAGAATAGAAGTGAGGTTAACAAACACGTATAACAACAACCAGAAAATCGCCATAATGAGTGAAACGGTTTCATTGTAGCGTCTTTTTAGGAATTGGGGCATTGTGTAAATGCGGTTCTTCAGGTAGACGGGCATGAACCAAACAGCAATAATGATCAATGCAAGCGCCGCAATCCATTCATAGGCTGCTACAGCCACACCTACAAAATAACCGTTACCACTCATCCCGATGAATTGTTCCGCAGATATGTTAGACGCGATTAATGAAGCTCCGATAGCCCACCATGTTAAAGAACCCTCTGCGAGGAAGTAATCATGAGACGCTGTAACAGTTGCCTTCTTCTTTTTGGTATAAACCATGTAACCATAAGAAGCAACCAGGATAAAATAGACAAGAAAGACTACAAAATCAATTGTTTTTAAAGACCCCATTTTGGTGTTTTTAGGTAGTTTGTTATTTAGTTATTCAATTTATAATACACATCACTCCACTTCAACTCGTTCTTGAACTGATAGAGGTCTGTTTTCTTATTGATCATTACACATTCAATCCCTGCCATTTCTGCAAAGTCTTCGAGGTATTCTGAATCTAAATTCTGGCTGTAAACGGTGTGGTGTGCTCCACCTGCAAGGATCCAGGCAGCGCAACCGGTTTGCATATCCGGCAATGGCTTCCAGAGCACTCTTGCTACAGGAAGCTTCGGGAGATTATGTTTTGGCTTCACCGCTTCCACTTCATTCACCAGGAGACGGAAACGATTGCCGAGATGTATAATAGAAGCATTTAGGGCAGCTCCACCAGTAACATTAAACACCAGTCGAACCGGATCTGCTTTACCTCCAATACCTAGTGGATGTACTTCGCAAGATGGTTTACCATCAGCAATGCTTTCACATATCTCGAGCATGTGTGCGCCCAACACCATTTCATTTCCAGGTTCAAAGTGGTAGGTATAATCTTCCATAAATGAATTACCCCCCTTAAGTCCGGTAGCCATGACTTTCATAGCACGAAGTAACGCTGCTGTTTTCCAGTCACCTTCAGCCCCAAATCCATAACCCTCATTCATCAGTCGTTGTGACGGGATGCCAGGTAATTGTGCTAATCCATGCAGGTCTTCAAAAGTGTCAGTGTACCCTTTAAAATTACCCTGCTGTAGGAAGCGGCGCATACCTATTTCAATACGTGCTGCCTCACGAAGAGAACTGCGTTGAGAACCATTTTTCGCCAGGGTACCTGATAATTTATATTGTTCTTCATAGACCTGGCATAACTGGTCAATTTCAGCATCCGTAGCTTCATTTACAACTTTGACCAGGTCACCAATGCCATGGTAGTTTACAGAGTAGCCAAACTGTAATTCTGATTCTACCTTATCACCTTCTGTAACGGCTACGTAGCGCATGTTATCTCCAAAACGAACAAAGCGGGCGCCCTGCCAATCATGCCATGCAGCGGCTGCTCTTGACCAGACATTTATACGATCAATAACCTTTTCATCTTTCCAATAACCCACCACAACTTTCCTTTTCACCTTCATACGGGTCATGATGAAACCAGCTTCCCTGTCACCATGTGCTGACTGGTTCAGATTCATAAAATCCATATCAATGCTATCCCATGGAATATCGCGGTTAAACTGCGTATGTAAGTGCAGCAATGGCTTATTCAGGATCTTCAGACCATTGATCCACATCTTGGCAGGGGAGAAGGTGTGCATCCAAACAATGATACCGATACAGGAAGAAGATGCATTGGCCTCCTGGCAGACAGCAAAGATTTCTTCCGGGGTTTTGACGGTAGGTTTAAAAACAACTGAGACAGGAATTTGCTTTGCATTATTGATAAACGTGGCAATCTCCTGTGAATGAGCAGCAACCTGTTTTAATGTTTCTTCTCCGTATAAATGCTGGCTGCCGGTGACGAACCAAACTTCCAGGCTTCTTAGATCTATCATAAACTGTTCTTTATCTTTTTTTAATGATTACACTTTGGTTAATTTATCCGAGGGCTCTTCATACGTCACGTAAGTTGTTCATCGTTGTTATTTAATTCCAAACTTGTAAACAGTTGTCTGCTTATAGGTTACTCCGGGTTTCAGAATCGTATTTGGGAAAGAGGGTTGATTTGGACTATCAGGAAAATGTTGTGTCTCCAGGCAAAGAGCAGCATGCTTAACATACTCCTGTCCACCTTTTGTGGCTGCTAATTTAGCACCTAAAAAGTTGCCGGAATAAAATTGTACGCCAGGTTCAGTAGTATAAACCTCCATGATCCTTCCGCTATTGGCATGATAAACAGTTGCTATCTTTTCAGGTCTTGTGCCTTTTCGATTTAATACCCAGTTGTGATCATAACCACCGGGAACAGCATTTATGTCCTTACCTACAAGTTTTGCTGTTGTAAAGTCCATAGGAGTGCCTTTTACATCAGCCAGCTGTCCTGTTGGAATTAATTGATCATTTACCGGTGTATATTTATCCGCATTAATTTGAAGTTCATGATTGTAAACTGTAGGATCAGCTCCTGCTGAAAGGTTGAAATAAGCATGGCTGGTAAGATTTACAGGAGTCGCTTTATCGGTAGTTGCCGTATACTCGAGTTTGAGTTCATTGTCATCTGTCCATGAATAAATAACAGAAACATTCAAATTTCCCGGATATCCTTCCTCTCCATCCTTACTTTGGTAGGTCATTCTTACACTTTTATCAGAGGCTTTTTCCGCGTGCCATACTACTTTATCAAATCCTTTAATACCTCCATGAAGACTGTTCCCGTTATTGTTTTGTGCCAGGGTATAAGTCTTTCCATCTAATATGAATTTTCCATTCGCTATCCGGTTTGCATAACGTCCTATCAATGCACCGAAATATGGATTCTCCTCCTGCAGGTATCCAGCTAACGAATCAAAACCAAGAACAACATCACTCTTCTGTCCATTCCTATCTGGAGTAATAATCTTAGTAATAGTTGCACCATAGTTAATGATACTTACCTGGATACCATTAGCATTTGTGATCGTATATTCTGTTATATATTGGCCTTCATAGCTGCCGAAAGACTTTTCTGTAATTCCTGCCATAGTGCTGTCCTTTTGATCGAAGGCTGTTGCCATAGTATGAGTTTGAGAATGCAAATGTCAGTACAAGTGTTTATATCAGAAAACAGATGTTTCAATATTTGGCCTATTGTCCATAGTATGAATTCACTCCATGCTTACGGTCATAATGCTTACGAATAAGCGCTTCTTTTAACCTGGGCGCCTGGGCATTAATTTGTTCGGTCAATAAAGCCATCTGCGCCACACTTTCCAGCACGGCACTATTATACACAGCTTTTTCTGCCGTTTTGCCCCATGTGAAGGGTGCATGGTTACCAACTAACACCATTTCTACTTCCGAATAGTCTAATCCCCGCTCTTCAAAGCAATTGATGATCTGGTAACCTGTCTGGTGTTCATAATCACCTCGTATCATTTCATCGCTCATCGGGGGAGCACACGGGATATCAACTGTATTATGGTCGGCATGTGTTGTTCCGAAAATAGGGATATCCCTCTGGGCTTGTGCCCATGCAGTTGCATAAGTAGAATGTGTGTGAACAATAGCACCTATCTTCTCCCATTTCTTATATAGCAGTGCATGTGTTTTAGTATCCGAGGAAGGACGAAGATTCCCTTCAACAATATTGGCATCAAAGTCTACGATCACCATCTTTCCGGGAGAAAGCTCCTCGTATGGAACACCACTTGGTTTGATGGCGAACACCCCCTTTTGCCTGTCTACTGCACTTACATTACCAAAAGTGAAAAGTACCAAGCCTAATTTTGGCAGTTGCATGTTGGCCTCATAAGCACTCTGCCTGATCTGATCATAATTACTCATTTATTCAGAAACATTTAAGAGTTCACCAGCTCCATTGCGGCTGTTGAATGTTGTTTGGTTTGTGATTCAATAAAGTTTCCCAGCTTTTTATATTGTTGATATCTTTTACTGTAGTAATCTACTTTGGTTGCATCCGGATGATATTCGGCATCAAAGCCTTGTCCCATAGTGTTCATTGCGTCTTCCACCTGTGGATATAATCCTGCCGCCGTTGCAGCAAACATCGCAGCCCCTATAGCGCAGGTTTGATCCGACTTATGAATACGTATAGGCATGTTCATCACATCCGCCATCACCTGCATAATATAAGGCGACTTTTTGGCAACACCACCTAAGCCGATTAACCCTTTTATAGTGATTCCCTGGTCGGTAAAGCGATCAACAATAGCTTTTGCACCAAAGCAGGTTGCTTCTACCAATGCTTTAAATATCCGGGGAGCATCAGAGCCGAGATTCAAATTCATAATAGCGCCTTTGAGTAGCTGGTTGGCATCCGGAGTACGTCTGCCGTTCAGCCAGTCGACCGCTAATTCATCCTTCTCATTTAGAGGAAGTTTTTCAGCTTCCTTTGTAAGGTCGCCTATGATCTTATGTTCAATTTCTTCCTTTAATTTCTCGTCAGCTATATAGTGAAGGGGGTAAGTGAGCAACTTGCGAAACCATGCATATACATCACCAAAAGCACTTTGCCCGGCTTCCATGCCTATCATTGACGGTAACACTGAGCCGGGTACCTGGCCGCAGATACCCCTAACCAGGACATCATGTACTTCGTTAGCAGGAGCTACCAGCATGTCACATGTAGAAGTACCCATAACCTTACTCAGATGGTAAGGTTCAATTTGTCCTCCCACTGCACCCATATGCGCATCAAAAGCTCCTACGCCAATTACTACATCAACGGGCAATCCCAGCCGCTCCGCCCATTCTTTACTTATAATTCCGGCGGCTTTGTCGGAGGTAAAGGTGTGAGTGAATAATTTTTGAGTAAATCCTTTTAGGAGTGGATCAACAGTAGCGAAGAAATCATCGGACGGAAGTCCTCCGAAAGCTTCTGCCCACAAGGCCTTATGCCCGGCGGAGCATACGCCTCGTTTCATCTGCTTCACATCATTCCCACCCGTTAAAAGAAAAGGAATCCAGTCGCAATGTTCTACCCAAGACGATATATTATTGCGAACCTCTTCATCATTTCTTAATATATGAAGCAGTTTAGCCCAGAACCATTCCGACGAGTAAACGCCACCTACAAATTGCAGAAACTTACCTTCATTTATTTCCGCTTTTTCATTAATCTCTGCCGCTTCTCTTGTTGCAGTATGATCTTTCCACAACACGAACATGGCATTCGGATTCTCTTCAAAACCTGGTAAAAGTGCAAGAGGAGTTCCTCTGCCATCTACAGCAACAGGCGTGGAGCCGGTAGTATCAACGGAGATGCCCTTTACCTTCCCGGCTACGGCAGGTCCTGCCTTTTCAAGACAGGCTTTGATCGTTGCTTCCAGTCCTTCAATGTAATCTTTTGGATGTTGACGAAACTGGTTTATAAATGCATTACAATATTTACCTTCTTTCCAGCGAGGGTAGTAAAATACAGAAGAAGCAATCTCATTTCCATTAGAGGCATCAAGCAATACAGAACGGACAGAATCCGTTCCATAGTCCACACCTATAACATAAGATTCCCCCTCGTTTAAAAGTTTTGTTTCCATTGCAGCAAATTACTGATAAAAGCATCTTCGTAGTCATCAATGAAGCCTATAATATTCGAATTATGACGAAATTCATCCTGTGGGTGAAGAGTTTTGATAATTACACAATCCATTCCGGCATTTGCAGCAGCTTCGGCTCCTTTAGGAGTATCTTCAAAAACCAGGCAGTCAGAAGGTTCAATTCCCAGGTAGCCTGCACATTTTGTAAAGGTTTCCGGGTGAGGTTTGCTGATATCTACATCATCAGCACTGACGATAACATCAATGTAATCCCTGATGTTCAAACCGTCAATAACAAAATCAATATTGAAAAGTATTGCTGCTGAACCAATTCCTAGTTTAATTCCTTGTGAATGAGCATTGCGTATAAAACTTTCCAAACCTTTTATCAATTTAAGATGAGGCCTGAATTCTTGCTGGTACTGCAATTCCTTGGCATAACTCATCTCATCTTTTTCTTCGTCAGTGAATCGACCAGGAAACACTCTTTCCAGCATCTCATGATTCTTTCCATAGCACTGATGTTTCACTTCTTCAAAACTCAGTTGTGCACCTATATCGGTGAGAATGCGGTGCCATGAGCGGATATGAAAATGCATATCATTGATCATGGTGCCATTAAGGTCAAATAGAAAGGCTTTATACGAGTGCCCTGGAATTGACATTGATTATTTTATTGTTGCTCGAAATAAAGCGAATTAGATGAATTTAAAGGGAAGATCCCGCAACCTCTGTTCAGCAATAAAATCCGGCAGCGAAAATTCTATCTATCTTCTCAATCAACTATCCTGCTCAGTTCTGTATACTCCTTTAAATGGGAATGTAGTCGCTATCTCCGCTGTAAAATGGCGTTTTCCCCTTAAATCAGTATTGTTAAAAGCATGTGGCTTACCCTTTAAACACCCGCAGAATTGATTAAATTTATAAGGTGCGAAAGCTTGTAGCTATAATATTTCTTGTTCTGCTTACTTCTACAACAGAAGCAGGAGAACTGTTGAAATTGCCTTCACTTGTTAACCACTGGCGTTTACATAAACAGGAAGGCCGCACTACTTCTTTCTTCGACTTCATGAAGGAGCATTATTCCATCCGCCATAGTGATAACGATCGACAGGAAGACGATCAACTTCCTTTTAAATCCATGCATATTGATCACTTTATGATGGTTTACGTTTCTACACCTGCAGCACCTATAAAGGTGAGCAGCAATTTTGAAGAAACATCGACCGTTTTTTTATACACAGAGTTTATTCCCGGTACTCATTTGTTAGGCATTTTTCACCCTCCCCGGTTCTCTTCGACTTACACAATTGCCTAACAATAATATTTATCATTAAACAACTTTTTTATGAATGCTTCTCAAGTGCATTTAGCACTTACACACTTCCCTGTGGTACTATCCATTGTGGGTGTAATTATGTTGATTGTTGCCTTTGCCAGTAAAAATACAGGTCTGAAACGCACCTCCTTTTATGTATTAATTGCTGCTGGCATTGCCACATTACCGGTGTTCTTTACCGGGGAGGGTGCAGAGGAAATAATAGAAGATATGCCTGGTGTTTCTGAAAGCATGATCAAACAGCATGAGGAAATTGCAAAGTTTGCTTTAATTGCAATAATCACATCTGCAGTTCTTTCTGTTGCAGCTTTGATTCCCTACAAATTGCAGACGGTTTCAAGAGTACTCACCATTCTTGTTTTTGTATCCATCTTAGCCTCTTCAGCCCTTCTCGCTCAAACAGCGCATTTGGGTGGACAGATCCGTCACCCTGAGATCAGGACGGCAACTATTGCGGCAGCTGAAAATAACAATGCAGGCGAAGGAGACGAATCTTTAACTAAAAATCAAAAACATGAAGACGATTAAAACGCTACCGGTCCTACTCGCCGGAATATTAATATCACTAATGTTTATTCCCGGATGCAAAGAGGCAAGTAAACAAGAGACGGCATCACATGATGTAAACCATACAACTTTGGTATTGGAATTAAACAATGGAGCAAAATGGCAGGTGGATGAACCTACCAGGAAGAATTACAACAGTATAAAAGCCATTGTAAATGATGAGGCTGCAGTAAAAGCAAATGGATATACATGGCTGGCAACACAATTACAAGACAAAGTGAACGTGTTATTGCAGGAATGTAAAATGCAAGGTGCTGCCCATGAAGCCCTACACACATGGTTGGAGCATTTTATCAGTGACATTAAAAAACTGAAGAATGTTGAAACCGCCAATGATACCACGTATAATGCGGTCAGGCAGGACGTTGCAGATTTCGATAAGTACTTTAGCTAAAAACAAGCCCCATTAATTCAATGGGGCTTTTGTTTACCATCTTTTAGTTTTTAGTCTTTTTTCCCGTTTACGAACACCCACAACTTATCAGGATAATACAAATAGAATAAAGAAAAACAGGTGCTGATATTTCATAGCAGTTTTGATATATGATGCAGAGTTTCCTTTTTTCCATAAGCGAATACCACCTTTTTTTATAAACAGCCCTGTGCATTAATTCTTATGTAATTGAGATTTCAATGTTTGTGGAATTGATTCATTGAAGCATCTCAAAAGAAACTCTACATCATGGAAGCAACTGCAATTTTAAATTCTAATTACCTGGACATCCTGTTCGATGGTCGGAATAAAGAATACGGTGGTTACCAATTAAGGTTAAGGTACAATAAGCGCGTTTTATTGTCATTGCTATACACAACGGCAATTACTTTAGGAGTTATTAGCTTTTCAAAGTTGTCTAAAGATTTTCAATCATCTAGCTCATTGCTTGATAAGACAGGCACTGTAGTTATCAGGCAAATTGATGACAGGCAACAAAAAGTGGTGCAACCGCCTCCAAAAAAAATTCCTGCTGTAATTCAACCCTTACAGAGTACGAAGTTGACTACCATTACTATCAGGGAAGATGATAAAGTAAAAGATGTAATTCCACCTGTACAGGACATTGCCAGGGTAGATGTGGTATCAAAAGAGGGAGTCATTGATGAAAGAGTAGGTATGGACTTGCCACAGGTGCAAAAAGGAATCATTGAAACTCCAAAAGTAACAGATGATGGTGAGACCATTTTCTTTAAAGTAGAAATAGAGGCTACTACCAATATTGCGAAATGGAGACGTTACCTTGAGAATAACCTGATGAAGTATATCGAACAGGCAATTTCTAATGGTATGGCAGCCGGTACTTATACAGTGCAGGTGCGTTTCCTGGTTGAGAAAGATGGTACTATCACTGATGTACATGCATTAAATGATCCTGGTTTTGGGCTGGGAAGTGGAGCGGAAGATGTTATTAGAAAGGGGCCACAATGGTCACCCGGGGAACAAAATGGTAGAAAAGTCAGATCTTATCACACTCAGCCTGTAACCTTTGTCCTTTCGGAACAGTAAACGGTGTTGCGTCATCCTAGCCGGTGTAGCAGATGAATTATTGAATAGAAGCTGGTTTGTCGTGAAATAATTTGTTAGGAAGTGTAATAGCTGATTTTTAGGAAAGGAAAGAATATCATCCATTAACAAATGATTGTTGATTTTCATCTGCCTTGAGGATAGCTCCATATTTCATACAAGCAATATTTAGTTGCTGTTCATTCAAAGTCGTTTCCAGCAAGGCTTTCGCTTCATCAACAGCTGTGCCTGCAACTTTTTCCAGTATGATAAAAGCCTGCATATTGACGGAATCAGGAAAATATAATATAACTTTTTTCATCTTAAGGTTAATGGTAGGGTGAATGATTTGCTTAGCAAAAAATATACATTTAGCGATGAAGGAAATATGATTTTAATCATTCATATCCGAATAAGCCATTTGCTGAAACTAATAAGATATTATGGTCTAATACAATTCTGCTTGTGCTTTCCCATTCTCTCGTGATGTTGAAAAACAAATAGTATATAGTGGATTTTATTCAAATAGCTTCCTGGATAGACGCGGTACATTCGAATTGACGTGTTTTCATATGATCGATAATTTGAGTTAAGCCTGAATGCTTATAATGGAGTGAGTATTAGTTTCTAATCCTTTTTCCAGAGCTTTTGCATAAGGTTGGGTAAGCTTTTGGTAAGCTTTTGCATAGCTTTTGTCCATGCTAAAGCTTACCAAAAGCTTACTAAAAGCTGAGCATATGGTTTCTATTGATTATACGTTCAGTTTACACCTGTGTACAACCGATGTAGCTGATTTTACCATTAATGAAATCCTTAAACACTGAATTAACCTGCTTACCTAACGTATGATATTGCGTGTGTATACATAAGTATAATCGAAAATTAATTAAAGTGATTATGATGCTTTAAACTTTTAAATACAACTAGTAAGATCGGTAGTTAAAACATACATATGGCATTGTTTTTTCTGCATTTTGCGCTATGAAATTCATAATACTTGTTAGCTTAATTGCAGTTCTTTATTCATGTAAGGAGAATGATAATAACTCTAATTCCAATATGACATATGGTGCGCCAAAGGCTGTGGTGAGCACAACGGCAGGCACACAGGCACAAACGGGTCCACTTGCCTATGCACCAAACATTCCTCCTCTGCAGGATGGAGATACTGTAGTTGTGCATTTCGATGTAACCCATAAATTATTTACTGTAAAGAATGGTGTAAGATTCACAGGTTGGTTGTTTGGTGATTCACTACCCGGACCGGTATTGCATATAAGAGTTGGCCAGACAGTGAAATTTTCTATGACCGACCGTTCCAATGATTCAACCACAATGGCTATGGGTGTAGGAGGGCAGATGTTAACGCCTATGCCGCACTCTATTGACTTTCATGCGGCTATGGTGAACCCCGAAGACAAATACCGTAGTATATCTCCCGGTGAGACTATTAGCTTTACCTGGACGGCAAATTACCCCGGGGTGTTCATGTACCATTGTGGAACCCCTATGGTTTTACTTCATATGATCTCAGGTATGGTGGGCATGGCTATAGTGGAGCCTAAAGGTGGTTTTCCCGGAAAGGTTGACCGTGAATTTGCCATTGTTCAAAACGAATATTATCTAAAGCAATCGGGAGCAAACTATATTCCGGACACTGCAATGGCTATGAAGAAAGAACCGAATTTTGTTGCTTTTAATGGTAAGGTAGGACAATATGTTGTACGGCCGTTACGTGCCAAAGCTGGTGAAAGAGTGAGGGTTTATTTCCTCAATGTGGGTGCAAACAACATTTCCAGCTTCCATGTTATCGGGACTATTTTCGATAAGGTTTGGCAGGATGGCAATCCTCATAATGAATTAGTAGGTATGCAGGCTGCTCTTGTTGGGCCGGCACAAGGTGCTATTATTGAATTTGTTTTACCTGAAAAAGGACGGTATACATTTGTAGATCATTCTTTTTCCAATGCAGAAATGGGTGCCGCCGGTGCGTTCGTAGCCGATTAGATATTATTAGAGTAATTATCAAAACTCAGCCGGGGTATTCAGCCCGGCTTTTTTATTATTAAAGCTGCCAGGTTAGTTCAGTAATAGAGATTACCTGCATTTTAGCTAATGAAGAACAATGAAAAAGAAATAATTTAAGGCTTAATACAAAAAAGCTATAGTGATTAACTATAGCTTTTTTGTATTAAAGTAAGGAGTAGTTTATTGTTTGCCATCATTCTTTCTCATAAACTCCAGCATAGCCCTCGCATCTGCTTCCTGGAGGTTTTGATTAGGCATTTTCACCAAACAAACTTCAAGCAGGTTTTGAGCTGCAGTATCCTTCTCGATCATTTCTTCTGTATTGGTAACAAAGTTCATAATCCATTCCGGTGTTCTACGGTCGGTAACACCTTTCCAGCCCGGACCGACCAGCTTTTCATTGGTAAGCTTGTGGCAAGAGCTGCATTTTACCTTGTATACGTTTTCACCTTCAGCAACCATTTTTTCATCCAGGGGGTGTGTCAATTGAACATTAGTATACTTGCCGATTCCCTTTGGATTAGTTCCCTCGTCTGTAGTTGTTGTGCTACCTGTCTCATTTTTTGATTCGTTCGACTTGTTGGAATTGTTTCCACATGAGGCTGAGATCAATATTACCATGCTGCCGATCAAAAACGGGATTGAATATTTCCTGAACATAGGTTTTAGTTTAATGAGCAAAATTAAATGATAATGGTTCTTGTTGATACAAACAGAACAGTATACACGAAAATTAATCTGATTCTAATCTGTACCTATTCATGTGTGCAATGGATGTACCTTCTATAAAGGACATGCAAAAACTGGTTGATCAGGTCTTAACTCTTCTGTAAACCAATTTGCGATCACCGAAAAATATGAAAGAAGGGGCTCTTTTATTACCTGCACTAAACCTGAGGTCCATACTTAGTTCCGGATTTATAAAGAAGAGGTTCGTACTTGCAGGTAATAACGGAATAACCTGGCCATTTACTCTGGCTGTTAGTCTGCCAGTAGTTACGACAAGTTGCACAGTATCCTGGTCTGGTCCCACGTAATATCCTTCGTATTGCCGCAAGGTTTCAACCGACAATGGAACTTCCTTGTACCTGAATTTTGTTTGAGACAACATCCATGTATATACTGAGTCGTTATTGTAAGTCTTATCCCAGCTATTATGGTTTGCCTCCGGATATAAAGTGAACTTTATTCCGGCATTATATAAGCTTGCGGCTTTTACCATATTGATGCTGTTTATAGGAGGAACTACATTATCTTTTGCACCGTGAAAACACCAGACTGGGATGTTGCGTAGTTTCCATGCAGTACTGGTGTCTCCACCACCACAAACAGGAATAATTGCAGCAAATTCCTGCGGGTATTTCATGGCCATGGCCCAGGTGCCAAAACCACCCATGCTCAATCCCGTCAGGTACACTTTATCATTATCAACACGTAATGTTCTTTTGATGTGTTGCAGCAGTTTGTACAAGTAATCTACATCCCATCCATTGGGCACTTCTGATTGGGGGGAAACTAAAATGAAAGGGAACTGTTTACCTTTTTCCACCAACTCCGGAGGGCCGTGTTTCTTTACCGAATCAATATTCTGTCCACTTTCCCCACTGCCATGAAGAAACATAACCAAAGGCCACTTAGCAGAGCTATCATCCGGATAATGTTTAGGTAAGTACAATAAATATTTTATATCAACAGAAAACTTACCAGCTGTTTGTTGGCCGTTTAATATTATTGGTGTGAGAAAAAGAATAAATACACAGATTAAAATAGATTTCACTGCAGTCTTATTTCTTCTAAATTAGAAATAATTACAGGATAATATAAGTGTGGTCACCTTTTCTCTTAAGCAGTTTCATTGTATTTTTGCGTAGATTGCTTTTCCATGAAACTACTGCTGTCCATCATGGCTGTTTTATCATCTGCAACCAGTTATTGCCAGGTAAACCCTGGATTAATACATTCCTACAGGTGGTATATGCCAATAGTAAACGATACTATCTATAATAAGCTTAATACCCACTCAACAGGTGCCGCTAAACCTGGAATCTATTTCTTGCCTCGTGATCACATGCCTTGCATTGTTCCGGATACAAAAGAGATAGTAAAGATTCCTAATGCGTGGAAAGGAGCTACAGTAAGGGTTTACCGTGGCAATATTCCAAACCCCGCCGAACCTCCAATAAAGAAAGAATCCAATAATAGCAAATCACGTTAATTTAATTTAAGTAGCTAACAGATCCATATCCATTCTGGTTATTCAAAATAGCATTATTTTGACAGCACAACAAAATGATAATGATGGAGCGTTTAGCTTTTAAAATGAAGCTGTTTAAAGGGAAAGAAGCTGAATACAAAAAAAGGCATGATGACATCTGGCCTGAACTTCAGCAATTGTTGAAGCAAAATGGTATCAGTGAATATTCCATCTTCCTTGACGAGACTACGAATGATCTGTTTGGCTTTTTAAAGATCACCGATTCTGCAAATATGGACAAGCTTCCGGGAGAGGAGATAATGAAAAAATGGTGGAAATACATGGCTGATATCATGGAATCAAATCCTGACCATTCACCTGTGAGCATCACTTTGAAAGAAGTGTTTTTTATGCCATAAGGGTATGAACTCCTGTTTCTTGTAAGTGCCGGTAGATTCAGGCAATTGCTATATTTTCTTATCCTCCAGGTACAATCCTATTCATTGCATTATCAAAAAACATGATAGACCATGATGGCCAATCAAGGTGAACGTTTACTTTAGAATTCTTAATGTTTGCTTTATTATGCTGGTTTCATTTTCGATATCTTCTTTGGTTATTTGCTGTTTATCATCGGCCGGTACTAGATCAACTGCCTTTTAAAGATTTTGTATGTACCTCAAAATAAACGAGAATACAAAGTTTTCAAAGGTGGAGCAGATCGTAAATGCTTTCGTGAGCGAGATCGATTGCGGACGTATGGAGAATGGCGCAAGGCTTCCTTCTATAAACCAGTTTAGCTCAAAAAATAACGTAGGACGGGACACCATAGAAAAGGCCTATAATAAATTGAAGAAAAGAGGCTACATAGCTTCCTATGCAGGAAGAGGGTACTTTGTATTACGAAAAAAGACGGATGAACTTAGGGTGCTGTTGATCTTTAATAAGTTAAGCTCTTTTAAAAAGATCATATATGAAAGTCTTGTTGAAGTGTTGGGGCCAGCAGCAAAGGTGGATTTGCAAATGCATCATTATGATCCAAGGGTACTAAGAGAGATTATTGAGGCGAACCTGGGAAAATATGATTATTACCTCATCATGCCTCATTTCTTTTGGCATTCTGAAGTTGAAGAATACAAGAAAATTATTCGTATGGTGCCTTCTCACGAGCTGATCTTAATAGATAAAGATATCGGTCAATTACGTTCTCCTCACAAGGCAGTGTTCCAGGATTTCAAATCAGATATATATAGGGCGTTACAATCGCTTTCTTCTTCCATAAAAAAGTATCAATCAGTTACTCTTGTATTTCCACCCAATATTCATCATCCCAAAGAAATTATTGAAGGAACAGAATTATTCTGTTCTAAAAAGCAATTGCCTTTCCGGATGATAGACCGCATTCAGAATGAAAAACTATGTAGAGGGAATATATATATAATTACAGAAGAAGATGACCTGGCTATCTTACTAAAGTATATTCGTACTTCAGACTTAGAAATCGGCAAAGACATTGGTATCATTTCCTTTAATGAAACTATTTTTAAAGAGTTGCTTGATATTACAGTAATAACAACCGACTTTCAGCAAATGGGCAGGACTGCTGCTTCACTTATTTTGAAAGAAGAATGTGTGCAGGTAAGAAATCCTTTTAATGTAATTAAAAGAGGTTCTCTGTAATTCAATAAGAAATTTGGTGGTGGGTTAAGTGCCCTCCAGGAGTTTACAGACTTTTTCGTAATGATGTTTGTCCGTAATATGCAAAGAATAGTCATAGCAAGATCATTATTGTTTGCAGGTTTGATCCTGCCTGTTTTTATTCTCTCAACTGGCTACATGAACTCTTTAGTAAAGAAGTTCACGATAACGCATTTTGGAGCAGTACCAGACGGAACTACTTTAAATACAAAAGCAATACAGAAGACCATTGATGTATGCAGTGAAAATGGAGGTGGTGAAGTGATTATTCCTAAAGGTGTATTTGTCAGTGGAGCTATTTTTCTGAAAAAAGGAGTTGCCCTTCGTATTGATAAAGAAGGTGTACTGAAAGGTTCAGTGAACAGGTCTGACTATCCACAAGTAAAAACAAGATGGGAAGGCACAGAGATGATGTATATGGCAGCTCTTGTAAATGCAGATGGGTTAGTTAATGTAAAAATAAGTGGTGATGGCACCATTGATGGATCTGGGGATGTATGGCGGCAAAATATCGCTAACAGGATTGATACCGCTACTATTGCAGGCAGAAGATGGGAGAGGCCTCGCCTGGTATGTATTCAAAACTGCAATGATGTTGAACTCTCAGGTTTGAGACTACACAACCAGGCGGTATGGTGTGTTCATATTCTTTATTGTAAGGATGTGGACATTGATGGGCTTGACATCAGTGCTGATCATAATATACCTAGTTCAGATGGAATAGATATAGACTCCAGCAAAGATGTTGAAATCAGAAAGTGCCATATAGATGTAAACGATGACTGCATATCGATTAAGTCCGGCAAGGATGAAGATGGTCTGCGGGTAAACAGGCCGAGTGAAGATATCCTGGTAAAGAATTGTCATTTTGGCTATGGTCACGGAGGTGTTGCTATGGGTAGTGAAACTTCCGGGGGTATTCGTAATGTGCTTATAAAGGATTGCCTTGCAGATGCAGGTAATTGGGCACCAATTCGCTTCAAATCGCAGCCAAGCAGGGGAGGTGTAGTAGAAAACATCAGGTATGAAAATATCAAACTGAATGGCACCCGTAAGGCGGTGGAATTTAATATGGCCTGGCGTATGGTGCCCCCTGTGAAGCCACCTGCCAGGATATTACCGGTTGTCAGGAATGTGCAGTTAATGGGGCTTGTAGGAAATGTAAATACAGTCGGGGATATTCACGGACTGGAAGGTAGCCCAATCATCGGAGTGACATTCCGGAACTGTAAATTATCAGCAGAAAAAGGATTGTTGATAGAACATGCAAGAAAAGTTGATTTATCCGGCTTAACTATGGAAGTGAAACAGGGAGAGCCTGTAATAAATAATGATGTGGAGTAATTAAGGATGAAAGAAGCGGAAGCAAACAACAGGCGTTCATTTATAAAGAAAGCAGGCTTGCTGGCAGTTTCTACAGCCATAAGCAGTCAATGGTTACAGGCGGCACCTTTAGCTACTGAAGAAGTAATGAAGGAAGGAGAAGCAACAACTTTCCTCTTCCAGGGGGATTCCATCACTGATGGTGGACGCAGTCGTAATAAGGACTGGAATCATGTATTGGGTCATGGGTATGCTTACCTGGTGTCCAGCCGTTTATGGGCTGATCATCCAAAGCAAGGGTTTCATTTTTTCAATCGTGGAATCAGTGGTAACAAGATCACGGATTTAGCAGCACGATGGGAAACAGATACAATTGAACTCAAACCGGACGTGCTGAGTATATTGATTGGAATAAATGATACAGCCACATTTCTAAATGGTAAAAAGGAATTTAGTGTTGAACAATTTGAAACAGGTTACAAGTCGTTGTTGCAGCAATCAATAAATGCACTTCCACAAGTGCAGCTGGTGTTATGTGAACCTTTTATCCTGCCCGTTGGGAAAGTAAAGGAAAGGTGGAACGATTACTTTCCGGAAGTTCAGAAACGGCAGCAAATTGTTAGTAAATTATCAAGAGAGTTTAATACAGTTCATATAGAATTTCAAAAAGTGTTCAATAATGCGTTATCCAAGGCACCAGCTGATTATTGGATATGGGATGGCATTCACCCGATGCCGGCAGGACATGAGCTGATGGCAAGGGAATGGATTTACCAGGTAAGCAGGAAATTAAAGTTTATCCGCTAGTGAGCTAAAAACAATACGATCGCTTTTCGCAATTGACGTTAAACAACGTTAAAGGTTACAGATTTTCAGGATGCATCAGGACAGGTAAGGATGGCAATCATTCTACCTTTTCCCCCACAACTGCCTGGAGGTGCTTGAAAGGACTATCGATAATAAGAAGCAGCAAATTTTTAGTTCAACAATTCCTACGAATCATAGCATGTATACACTAATGCATGATCCGCAGTACCGGTTAAGTATCCACATGGCAGAATGTGGGTTACAACCAGCCCCGCATATTAGTTTTTACCTTGGTGAAGTTCAGCTGATTGCACCGAAACTAAACATTGTACTGGTGAAGCCAAAAGCATTTATAAGTAATCGTAAGGAAGGGACCAATTAATTTTGCTGGAATTGAAAATTGAACGATTAGCAGCTTTCGATACAGAATTTTTAAAAATATCATCTATAATGGTTACTAACACTAAAGTAATCTGCACAATTATTTTATTAATTGCTGCTAATCAATTTAACCCTGCTGTTGCCCAACGGGTGACACGTTCTTTTGATAAGAACTGGCGTTTTCGCAAAGGAGATACTACAGGCGCAGAGCAGCAACATTTTAATGACCAGGAATGGAGAAAGGTTAGCACTCCTCATGACTGGAGTATTGAAGGGCCTTATGCTTCTACCAATCCAACAAAGAGCGGTGGAGGATATCTGCCTGCAGGAATTGGTTGGTATAGGAAGACTTTTGTTCTTGATAACAGTTTTAGGAATAAAAAGATATCAATAGAGTTTGACGGCGTAATGGCAAACAGCGAGGTTTGGATAAATGGACATTTACTTGGTAAGCGTCCATATGGTTATATAAGTTTTAACTATGACATCACAGATCATGTGAAGATTGGAGCTGGTACAGCGAACGTCATTACAGTCAAAGCTGACAATAGCATTCAACCTGCATCAAGATATTATACAGGGGCAGGCATTTACCGGCATGTGCGGATGAATGCGACTAATCCTGTTCATTTCAATCATTGGGGAATATTTGTAACTACTCCCGTAGTTGATAAAAAATCTGCTGTTGTTATCATTAAAAGCCAGGTAGTGAATGAATCCACATCAGCAAAACAGTATATCATAGTAACAAAAATAATAGATCCAATCGGCAAAACTATTCAATCAACATCTTCAGGAAAAACAGTTAACCCGGGGAAGGCAGTTGATGTTGAGCAGGAATTACAAGTAAGTAATCCGCACCTATGGGATTTTGAAAATCCTGTGTTATATAAAGCAGTAACCAAAATACTGGATGGAAAAAATCTGGTGGACGCCCAGGTGACACCATTTGGGATCCGTTCCATTAGGTTTGATGCAGCTACGGGATTTTGGATAAATGATAAAAATGTTAAGTTGAAAGGCGTTTGCCTTCATCACGACGGCGGTGCTGTTGGTGCTGCTGTTCCTGCAAGTATTTGGCATCGCAGGCTTATGTCATTAAAGCAAATTGGTGTTAATGCCATCCGTACTTCGCATAATCCTGTTGCACCTGAGTTCCTCGACCTGTGTGATCAATTGGGGCTTGCAGTGATGGATGAAAGCTTCGATACATGGACAGCAGCTAAACCGGGCGGCGAAAAAGGTTATAATCTTTACTTCACCAACTGGTGGGATAAGGATACCCGTGATATGATACTTAGAGATCGTAATCATCCTTCAATAGTGATATATAGTGTAGGAAATGAAATTCATGATAATCTGAATAGCCCCGAAGGCTTTAAGAAGTATAAAGATCAACAGGATTTGATACACAGGCTTGATGGTACAAGGCCCGTGACCATGGCTCTTTTCAGGCCCGGGAGCTCTAAGGTTTACACCAACGGGTTTGCAGATATGATGGACGTCGTTGGTCAGAATTATAGGGAGAACGAATTGGTAGCCGCACATGAACAACATCCTGAGTGGAAAGTAATTGGTACAGAAAATTCTCATGCGGTCAATGCATGGGTACCCTTGAGAGATAAGCCATATATGGCAGGGCAGTTTCTCTGGACAGGTTACGATTATTTAGGAGAAGCATTCTGGCCCATGGTTAGCAATGGTTCCGGTCTGTTTAACAGGGTGGGTGAGTTGAAAGCCTTAGGTATGCAGCGTGAAAGCTGGTGGAGTGATAAACCAGTATTACATATTGTAAGACAGGAACAGGCTACTGGCAGGTACCGCGGATTGGCAGCAGATTGGACACCCGTTACTACATCATCCAATGATTCTGCCCATATACAGGTATATAGCAATAGTGCTGATGTTGAACTTTTCCTCAACGGAAAGTCTTTGGGTCAAAAAGCGAAGCCTTCAGATGATGGCCCACGCAGATGGGATATTTTGTTTGAAAAAGGGACAATTAAAGCAATAGGAAAGAATAACGGAAAAGTAGTGGCACAGAAGGAATATAAAACATCCGGTGCTCCTGCTAAAGTTATCCTCACTAGTGACAGGAGTTCACTATTAAACAACTGGGATGATGTCGCTTTTATAAAAGCAACGATTATTGATGCCGATGGAAATGTTTGTGTGAATGAGCAGCGGAAAGTACAGTTTACTATTTCCGGCAACGCCTATGTTGATGCGATTGACAATGGCAACCTTGCTAACCATGAAAGTTATCAGTCTACTTCTTTCCCCATTTACAAAGGTAGTTGTGTGGCAATAGTCAAAGCAAACGGCAAAGGCAAAGCAGTAATTTCCGCGAGCATAGATGGATTAACAACAGGTAAACCGGTGGAAATAAATATAAAATAATTGCTTACAGGAGAATACATGAGAAATTTGAAAGTCAATAAAACATCAGTGTGGCTGCGTTTAATGTCATTGTCCTTATTGATGTTTGTTTGTTTTTACGGCAAAACCCAGGTTAATGAAACAAACACTGATGAATCAAAGGTTCCATCATACACATTACCTGATATTCTGAAAATGCAAAATGGTCAACGGGTGACGAATGCTAAACAGTGGAACAGTATACAACGACAATATATTTATCATTTATATGAAGAAAACCAGTTTGGAAGATTTCCAACTTTGAAAGTTCCATTGAAGTACAAAGTAGTTGAAGAAAGTAAAGCCGAGTTAAATAGTTTAGCTACACGCAGGCAGGTAAGAATTTTCCTGCATCCAACAGATACTTCCATCTATACTGATGTTCTTATTTATCTGCCTGTGAATGCTCAAAAGCCGGTTGGCGTTTTTGTGGGATATAATTTCCAGGGAAACCAATCGATACAGAACGACAAGAACATTCTACTTGCACATAGCTGGGTGTATTCGGGAAATAAAGGTGTCGCAAACAATTATGCAACAGATTCTTCCCGTGGAGTAGAGGCAGCTGAGTGGCCGGTGCAGGAGATACTTTCACATGGTTACGCCTTGGCTACTGCTTATTATGGTGACATTGAACCGGATTTTGCCCAGGGATGGAAAACGGGTATTCGCACTACATTAAAACAGGTTTTGCAAATTCAGCCGGAAGAATGGGGTGCCATCGGCGCATGGGCTTATGGACTTACCAGGATTGCTGATTACCTGCAGCAGGATAAGGACATTGATTCAACCAGGATAGCAGTGATCGGCCATTCAAGATTAGGTAAGACAGCTCTCTGGGCAGCGGCGTCCGATCCCCGGTTCCACCTTGTGATTTCTAATGAATCAGGTGAAGGAGGAGCGGCACTATCAAAAAGGTGGTATGGAGAAACAGTAAAGATGATCACGAACCATTTTCCATATTGGTTTGTTAGAAAGTTTAAAAGTTATGCCGATAATACAGCTGCACTTCCTATAGATGCTCATATGTTGTTATCCTTAATAGCACCACGTCCACTATACGTTGCAAGTGCGGAAGGAGATACATGGTCCGACCCTAAAGGAGAATTCTTAGCGGCAAAAGAAGCTTCACGTGTATATACATTATTCAGAAAACATGGAATTAGTAGTAATGATTCTATGCCTCCGGTGGAGCATCCGACCGGGCAGGCTGTCCGATATCATATTCGTTCTGGCAAACATGATATAACCTTGTACGACTGGCAACAATACTTGCAGTTTGCAGATGCGCAATGGAAAACAAAAGAAAAAACATACAGGAAAAAGTAATGATACGTACCATATTTTTAATAGGACTTTTATCAATTATAACTTCTGCAGTATTCGCCCAGGCTTCTGTTAGGATGAAATATAATTTTAATCCCGGGTGGAAGGTGTTTGTAGGTGATCTGAGCGGAGCAGAGAATTCCTCCTATGATGATGCTGTATGGAAGCAGGTAACACTTCCTTACGCCTGGAATGAAGATGATGCTTTTAAAAAAGACATTGCAGAACTATCTACAGGCATCGCATGGTATAGAAAACATTTTAAATTGCCTGCCAGCGCAAAAGGAAAAAAAGTGTTCCTCGAGTTTGAAGGCATTCGGCAAGCGGGGGATTTTTACCTCAATGGAAAACATATTGGCCTGCATGAAAATGGAATTATGGCCTTCGGGTTTGATATTACGAATTATATCAAGTTTGGTGATATTGACAACGTGTTGGCGGCGCGTATAGATAATAGTTGGGATTATAAGGAGAAAGTTACTGATACTAAATTTCAATGGGAAGACCGCAATTTTAATGCGAATTATGGAGGGATATGCAAAAACGTTTTCCTGCATGTTGTTCCGCAGGTTTACCAGACTTTACCTCTCCATAGTAACCTTGGTACAACAGGTGTATACATATACGCAGATAATTTCAATATTCAGCAAGGGACTGCAATCATTCATGCAGAATCTGAAGTGAAGAATGAAACAAACCAGCCACAGGAAGTTGGTTACAAGGTGAAGATGGTTGATCTGGATGGGAAGACGATTGCATCCTTTACAGGAGACAAGACAGTTCTATTGGCAGGATCAACTAAAGTGCTGAAAGCTTCTTCAGTTGTAAAAGGGTTAAACTTCTGGAGCTGGGGATATGGGTATTTATATAACGTAATTACATATTTGAACATCAATGGTAAAGCGGCAGATGTAGTGAGTACAAGAACAGGATTCAGGAAGACGGAATTTAAAAACGGAATGTTTTACCTGAACGACAGGGTAATAATGGTTCATGGATATGCACAACGTACCTCCAATGAGTGGCCGGCAATTGGCTTATCCGTACCTGCCTGGATGAGTGATTACAGTAATGGACTGATGGTAGAAGGGAATGGAAATCTCGTGAGATGGATGCATATCACCCCGTGGAAACAGGATGTGGAAAGTTGTGACAGGGTAGGGTTGATGCAAGCAATGCCTGCAGGTGATGCAGAAGGAGATGTTACAGGAAGCCGGTGGGAACAAAGAAAAGCGGTGATGAGGGATGCCCTTATTTACAACCGAAATAATCCAAGCATCATCTTTTACGAAAGTGGAAATAAAGGAATTCGCGAAGCGAATATGCAGGATATGAAGAATATCCGTGATCAATATGATCCTCACGGGGGACGTGCTATAGGCAGTCGCGAGATGCTGGATAGCAGGATAGCAGAATATGGTGGAGAAATGTTGTATACCAACAAGAGCGCTCATATTCCTTTATGGGCAATGGAATATTCCAGAGATGAAGGATCCAGGAAATATTGGGATGATTACACACCACCGTATCATAAAGATGGAGCAGGACCTTTATACAGGGGACAACCTGCACCGGAATACAATCGTAACATGGAGTCCCATGCTGTTGAGAATGTTAAGCGTTGGTATGAGTTCTGGAATGAAAGGCCAGGCACCGGTAAGCGTGTCAGTTGCGGTGGAGTAAACATCATCTGGTCAGAAACCAATACTCACCATCGTGGAGAAGAAAACTACCGTCGCAGCGGAGAAGTGGATGCATTGAGAATAAAGAAACAGAACTTCTATGCGAACCAGCTAATGTGGGATGGATGGGTAAATCCTGCAAAGGATCACATCCATATTATAGGACATTGGAATTATCAACCTGGTATCACAAAGGATATTTATATTGTTTCAACAGCCAACAAAGTTGAGTTGAAGGTGAATGGAATATTACAAGGCAAAGGACACAAAAGTGATGGTTTCCTGTTCACGTTCCAACACATAAAGTACTCACCGGGGACTATAAGTGCTGTCGGTTACGATAACAAAGGCAAACAGGTTTGTACAACATCAATTAAAACCATTGGTAAACCGGCAGCATTGCGATTAACGGCTGTTAAAAGACCTACCGAGTTTGTTGCAGATGGTCATGATCTTTCATTGGTGGAAGTAGAAGTAGTAGATGCAAAAGGGAACCGTTGTCCAACAGCTTTAAACATGATTAACTATACTTTGGAAGGGCCTGCAGAATGGAGAGGAGGCATCGCAATAGGACGTGATAACTATATATTAGCTAAATCTTTCCCTGTAGAAAATGGAGTGAACCGTTTCATTCTCCGTTCAACAACTACCCCGGGCCGAATTACTGTGAAGGCTACTTCTGAGGGCCTTGCATCAGCTATGATAAATTTAACTACCAGGCCTTTTACAGTAAACAATGGATTAGCCAGCGTTCTGCCATCATCTGGCCTTCCGGTGAACCTCCAAAGAGGACCAACACCAGAAACTCCTTCTTATAAGATGACACGAACTCCTTTGAATATTGTTGGTGGAACAGCTGGAGCAAATGCAGATAGTGTTTCTCTCAGCTATGATGATAATGAAAGGACGGATTGGGTGAATGACAATAAGCTTGGTACAGCATGGATTGAGTATGAATTGGAAAGGCAGGCAACAGTTAGTGAAATCACAATTAAACTAAATAATTTCCGCAGCCGTGTATACCCGTTAATTGTAACTGTGGATGGAAAAGAGGCATTCAATGGAGTGAACAAAACAAACCTTGGTTATTATACGATTCAGTGTCGACCTCAAAAAGGTAAAAAAGTGAGGATTCAATTAGCCTCTTCGGCTAAAGAGCAGCAGAACAACACCGGTGTAGAAGTATCCGGGAAAAAACTCGATGATGGTGTGGCAAGAGATGACTCAAGAGCTCCTGGGACTTTGAGTATACTAGAGGTGGAGATCTATGAAGCATTGCCGGTAAAACAAAGTGCTACAGCTAACCTAAGCACATTAAAAGTGCAGGGTACTAAATAAATTATAAAGATTGATCCAACATATGTTATCAGCTATGAACAGAATTGTCAAACTTCCAATTGCCTCCATTTCATGTGTGTTGTTAATGGCTTCATGCAGCACTGCCAGGCATACTCAAGTGACAAATACTATGATACTTCAAAATACATCTTCGATCCTTTTGACAGATAAACCTGTCACAATTCAGAGAAGTGCTTTGAAGAGTAGGATAAAAGAAGGATTATTCCCATTAATACTTACTTCAAAAGGAGATACAATTGCATCACAGCTCGATGACCTGGATGGTGACAAACAATGGGATGAATTGTTCTTTGTAGTAAATCTTCCCGCTAATGAAACAGAGAATTTCATTTTAAAATGGGAAGTGCAGCAACCACAATATGTGAAGAGGACCAGTGTGCGTTTTGGTAAACGGATGAGTGAAACTGAAAAGGTACACCCCGCAACGAATGAAACTGTTTATGCATTCGATATGCCGAAGAGAATGGGATTCCAGCGTTACCAGACAGATGGTCCCACCTGGGAGAATGACAAAGTAGGTTTCCGTCATTACCTCGATGGTCGTAATGCTAAAGATGTTTTTGGTAAAAAGGCTTCATTTATATCTCCTGAAGATGTAGGTATCAATGCGGCTGGAGCAGTGGAAGACAATTACCATGTAATGGCTTCATGGGGCAGGGATGTAATGGCGGTTCAAAACTCAATAGGCATTGGAGGAATAGCTATGTTGAAGGATAATAACATTTACCGTCTTGGAGTTACAGTAGATGATACCGTAAATAATGTTGAGAGAACAGATTTTCACATCATCACTGAAGGCCCGGTGAGATCGATGTTCAACATTAGCTATCATAACTGGAAACCTGCTGGTAAGATGTATGATGTTAGTGAGACACCCTCCATTACTCCCGGTATGTATGCTTATAAAAATACTGTGAAAATTAATCGTGTGGAAGGAACTGAAAACCTGCTTTTAGGTATGGTAAGCATTTTTTCTACACATCCGCCGGAAGTAGATAATGTGAATGATAAATGGATTGCGTTGCTGTCGCATGATAAACATTCATATAACAAAGAATGGTGGTTACCTCTTGCATTGATAGTACCTGCAGACGCTTATCTAGGGTTTATAGATGCGCCAAAGAATGGAAAATTGTC
>JBLNAY010000238.1:0-9634 GCA_050259715.1 Candidatus Dadabacteria bacterium | reverse complement strand
ATGTCAATCCCCAGGCGTCCTGTTGAGGATTTCCCTTCAAGGAAAGGTACATGGGCGTGGGTTTCAGTATATTCCTGCGTTACACCGAGGTAGAAAATATGGGGGTAGAGCACAAAACCTTCCGGAGGAATTTCAAATGATTCTATTTCATTATGGGTCTTTGCATCCAGTATATGATTTTTGTAAGTGGCTAATACTTTCCCAAGATGTACATCATAGCTGTTGCTGCCAAGGCACTCTCTTTCATATGGTTCAATTTTTATTGTCCCCATTTGCATTTCCTCTAGTATACGTTTATCGGAGAGAATCATTCTGAAATTCTTTGAAGGTTTAATATTGCTAATAGATCACTATTGGCAAAATAATCGTGAATTTTGGGAAGATGCCTATTATTTATCAACAGGAAGTGGATGAATCCACAAAACTGGCCATTTGGCAATTGAATGAAGAGGAATCTTTTTTCAATGTTCCGCTTCAGAGGGAGATCAGTCATCCTCACAAACGGAAACAACACCTGGCCGGAAGATTTCTTCTCACTCACCTGTTCCCCGGTTTTCCTCTGGAACTGGTAAAGATTGCTGATACCCGCAAACCATTCCTTGAAGATGAATCCTATCATTTTTCTATTTCGCATTGCAGCGATTTTGCAGCAGCTATTGTAAGCAGGAACAGAAGGGTAGGGATAGATATAGAAGTGCCAGGCAGTAAAGTAGAAAAAATCCGGCATAAGTTTCTTCATCCCGGTGAGTTGCAGGTAATCAGTGAAATACAGTCCAATGATCTTGATCAGCAAAGAGCATTGACTACTTACTGGAGTTGTAAGGAAGCCGTCTTTAAATGGTGGAGTTATGGGGGAGTAGATTTCAGCGAAATGATACGTATTGACCCGGTAAGTTTAAATTCTGAAGGCACACTCAATGGCCGCTTTATCAAAGTAAATAGCTCAGTGCCTTTACAATTGCACTACAAGCAATTCCCGGAGATATGTTTAGCCTGGGTGGCTACATTAACTTCATGAATTCCGTGGTTTTGCCGCATGTATACAAGTAAAATGCTAAAGATTAATAGCTTTATAAGCCTTTTAGTGGCTCTTACCTTCAAACTCCTATATTTGCCGCACTTTTATGCAGCCCATCCATGGTATATATGACAAGATTGTTGATAAGAAAAATATTGTCATTACTATGCATCAGAAGCCGGATGCTGATGCTATGGGTTCTTCCCTTGCCCTCTATCATTTTCTTAAGCGCTTTGGCCATGAAGTAACAGTGATTTCACCTACCAATTGGGCTTCCTGGCTTGATTGGATGAATGGCTGCGATAAAGTGCTCGATTACGAACTAAAGAAAAAAGAAGCAGACGATATACTTGACAAAACGGACTGGTTGTTTTGTCTCGACTATAATCATTTCAGCCGTGCAAAGAATATGGCACCTAAGCTGGCTGAGATCCACTGTATTAAAATATTAATAGATCACCACCAGCAACCGGATGCCGATGCATTTAATTATGGAATTTCTGACACCGGCAAGAGTTCTACATCGGAAATGGTTTACGACTTCATTGTAAATTATGGAGTGATTGAATACATTTCACCTGTAATTGCTGAATGTCTTTATGCAGGCGTAATTGCTGATACTGGATCTTTTCGTTTTCCGTCGACACAGGCATCCGTTCACTACATGGTAGCCCATTTAAAGGAAGCCGGACTGGAGCACAGCAAAGTGCATGAAAACCTGTATGATAATTTCCTGGAGAACCGTCTTCGATTCCTTGGACATGTATTGAGCAATCGTTTAGAAGTGTATTATGAATTGAATACGGCTCTTATGTATGTGTCAAAGCCGGAACTATTGAAATACCAGGTCAAGACAGGGGACACAGAAGGCCTTGTAAACTTCCCTTTATCTATTAAAGGAATTAAGTTAGTAGGTTTGGTAATTGACCGTGACGAAGAGCGCAAATGGTCATTTAGAAGCAAAGGAGATTTTGATTGCAATACCTTTGCACGAAAATATTTCAATGGCGGCGGCCATTTTAATGCATCCGGTGGAAAAGACTCCGCTTCCCTGAAAGAAACAATAAGTAAATTCAAAAAAGCTATAGAAGAAAATAGCTCATTATTACAATAACAAAAACAGATAAATGAAATTAGTTAAAAGCGTAGTCGGACTGATTGCTGTCTCTTGTATGGTAGCGGCATGTTCCAATGCTGATTTTCGTAAAACGACTTCAGGCGTTCCTTACAAAATCATCAGCGATGGCAAGGGCACTAAAATAGATACCGGTGACATCGTAAAATTCCAATTGACTCAGAAGGTCAAAGACAGTACTCTCTCTACTACTTATGGGCAGTTCCCCCGGTATGAGAAAGTATTTCCCTCTCAACCTGGTTATGATGTGCGCAATATTGTTATGGACGTGCTGCCTCACGCAAAAAAAGGTGACAGCGTGTTGATCATTATGTCGATGGATTCGTTTATAAAGAAAGATCCGACGATTGTTCAACATACACCTTTCCGCAAGGGTGACCAGATAAAGACTGGTATTAAAATTCTGGAGGTATTTAAAACACCCGCAGATGCCCAGAAGGATATAGAAAAGGAAAATATGACAATGTTCAATAAGGATCCGAAGATACAGGCACAAAAGAAGAAAGATGAGCAGCAGATTGAAGCTTATTTAAATGCCAACCACATACAGGCAAAACGTACAACGTGGGGAGTATATGTGCAGGTGCTCAATCCGGGACAAGGCCCTAAGCCTCAGCCGGGAGAATATGCACTGCTGCGTTATACAGGATCTGATCTTAATGGCAAGGTGTTCGATAGTAATACAACTCCCGGAAAGCCGCTTTTCCCATTGCAGATTGGTTCAGGTGGTTCCATCATTGGTTTTGAAGACGGTGTAAAAGAACTTTCAAAGGGTGGTAAGGCTAAATTATATGTTCCTTCAGTTGTAGGTTATGGTGAAATGGGGAGCGCTCCTGTAATTCAACCTAACCAGGAACTCGTATTTGAGGTGGAAGTAGTAGATATTACCAAAACTCCACTGCCACCTCCAGCAATGCCGCAGACGAACGTTGACACTACAGGCAAGAAGAAATAATTTGCACTTCATTATTTTTTTTAAGAAATTTACAGCTCGGTAACGAGCTGTTTTTTATTCCTCCCTATGATCGGCTCCGTTTTTAATCCAACTTCCTTTGTTTGTACTCTGAGAAAACTGAACTAGTCAAAGCCATCATCCAGTCCCTAGAGAAACCTACACCAATTATCATATATTCCCTGAAAATGAATAAATGAGCAACTCCTGGTTGCTCATTCTTTATTTACGTATGTACAATGCTTCTAAAGTTGAAACCTACAGTTTAGGCTTCCTGGTATGCCTTAACTAAAGTAATTGCTTCACGTGCAGCTTTCACATCATGTACCCGCAAAATATTCGCTCCGTTTAATAATGCGATTGTATTCATTACAGTAGTACCATTGAGCGCTTCCATTGCTGTAATTCCAAGTGTTTTATAAATGGTAGCTTTCCTGGACAGACCCACCATGATAGGTTTGTTTAGTTGTTGCAGAAAAAACATATTCTTCAATAGTTGAAAATTATGCGAAGCGCCTTTTCCAAATCCAAAGCCAGGGTCCAGAATGATTTCCTTAATTCCACTTTTTGTTAGTTCAGAAATTTTTTGTTGCAGGAAATCAAACACTTCCAGAGTTACATTTTTATATTGTGGATTTTGCTGCATGGTTAATGGTTTTCCTTTCATGTGCATCAAAACATAGGGTACCTGCAGGTTAATAACCGTAGGTATCAACTCTTCATCCATATTGCCGGCACTTACATCATTTACTATATGTGCACCTGCTGAAACGGCATCCTTCGCAACTACAGCGTAGAAGGTGTCAATAGAAATGAGTTGATCGGGAAAGCGCTTGTGGATTGCGTCTATAACAGGTATCACTCTTTTTCTCTCTTCTTCTGCATTTACCAGTTCACTTCCGGGTCGGGTACTTTGCCCTCCAATATCCAGGATAGTTGCTCCCTGTTCAATCATCATTGCTGCCCGCTTTAATGCATCTTCTAATGATGAAAGCCGGCTGCCCTCATAAAAAGAATCAGGTGTGAGATTAAGTATGCCCATCACAATGGGTTCAGAAATGGTGACCAGCCGTCCTTTGCAATTGAGAGTGTACATTAGTGTCAACTACTTACTTTTGAGCCAAATAAAATTAAAGAAGCTAAAGTAGATTAATTACAAGATGTCTGTTACTACTAATGAACAATATGATGCAGTGATTAAAAACTGCAAAGAAATATTTATCAAGAAAACTGCTGATTATGGGACTGCATGGAGGGTGTTGAGGACCATCTCTATAGTAGACCAGATTTATATTAAGGCACAACGTATACGCACTATACAGGAGAAAGGGCAGCAAAAAATAAGGGATGACATTACTGCTGAATTTATAGGTATTATCAATTACTCCATTATTGGACTCATTCAACTGGAACTTACTGATAACGATCCTGAAGAACTGGAAGTAGTAAAAGCTGAATCACTGTACGACCGGTATTCGATTGCAGCAAAGGTTCTGATGGAGAGTAAGAATCACGATTATGGGGAAGCCTGGCGGAACATGAGCCAGGAGAGTTTTGATGATTTGATCCTGATGAAGCTGCAACGCATGCGCCAGATATTGGCTAATAAAGGACAAACATTAATCAGTGAAGGACTGGATGCCAATTTCTATGATATTATTAACTATGCAGTATTTGCATTAATATTAGCAGGAGAATTGAAAACCGCCGCTTCATGAGATTACTTACACGTATTGTCCAAATCCTTGTAGGCCTATTATTTATTTTCTCGGGTATCATTAAGGCTAATGATCCTTTGGGATTGAGTTATAAAATGCAGGAGTTTTTTGAACTCTGGTCTGCCGGTTTGCTCCAGGGGCACTTCTTCCTAAGAACTCCCCTGGTTTCTCTACTGGACTTTTTACATGATCACTCACTTACTCTGTCAATTATAATGATCACACTGGAGATTATCGCCGGTGTGGCGGTTATAATTGGCTGGAGCCGGAACTTTATTTTATACCTCTTATTGGTTCTCATCATCTTTTTTACTTTCCTTACCGGCTACGCATATTTATCAGGTAAGTTCACCAACTGTGGTTGCTTTGGCGATTGCCTTCCCATTACGCCACTTACTTCTTTCACCAAAGATGTTATACTACTGTTCCTGATCTTGTTATTGTTGGCAGGAAGAAGATATATAATGCGACCAATTACAGCCAGAGCTGGCAATTTCATCATAATCTTCATCTTATTTGTTTGCCTTTTTGCTCAATGGTATATGCTGACATATCTACCGGTGCTTGATTGTCTGCCTTTTAAAAAGGGTAATGTTATTGCTGAACAAATGCATCCACCAAAAGGATCCGTGCCCGACAGTTTTGCTATTCGGTTTATCTACGAAAAAAACGGTGTCCGTTACCAGTTTTCACCTGAGAATCTACCTGCTGATTTTACCACATACAAATACATCGACAGGCAGCAAACATTGGTTAGAAAAGGTAATGCGGAACCAGCAATCAAAGGATTTGTACTAACCGGTATTTCTGGTGAGGATTCTACTGAAACCATTTTGCAGCTTCCCGAATGCCTGTTGCTGTTCTGTCTTGACTTTTCTAAAACAAATTGGCTTCCTTCGTTCAAACAAGTGGTTTCTGAGGCAGGTAAAAAGAATGTACCTGTTTTTGTGGCTTCTCCATCTCTCGTAGACGGCAAAAAAATGTTCGACAAGGAAGGATTAGCTGAAGTGCCACAGTTTAATACAGATTATACTGTTGTGCGGACTGTGGCAAGAACCAACCCCACTTTATTGTTGCTGAAAAAGGGTGTCATTATTAATAAATATCCGGCAATTAAACTGAAGGATGCAATCAGGAACCTGTAATTGTTATCTTTAAAGAAAACAACTTTTGCTGCCTTTTATTCTCAAGAAGCTTTTGTATGGTATACTTGTGTTAGTAGGGGTCGTAGTGCTCGTGTTCTTCCTATTCCAGGGCTTTGGTGATCCTGCGCGACTGGTAATGGGCCAGACAGGTGATTCCACGACACAGGCGAACATTCGTAAAGAACTATACCTCGATCAACCGAAGTGGAAGCAATTCTTCTTATACCTTAATGATGTTTCACCAATAGGAATACATACTCCAGATGAAATACAAAAGAAGGATCTCAAAGGAATATTCTTAGGAGGAGATACAAAACTGGCTTTGAAGCTTCCTTACTTACGTAAATCTTACCAGACTAAAAAGTCAGTGAGTGATATCCTGCTGGAAGCTTTGCCAGGAACGTTATTATTGGCTACATCCGCAATGATAATAGCAATTCTGATCGGTATTCCCTTGGGTGTATTGGCTGCAGTAAAACAAAACACCTGGATGGATACAACTGCAGTCTTCTCCAGCATTGTGGGCATATCTGCTCCCTCTTTTTTTATGGGGATCATTATTGCTTACGTGTTTGGCTTTGTGCTTTCTGATTTTACAGGCTTACACATTACCGGTAGCTGGTTTGACATAGATGCGGAAGGTCACAAAAGATTAACGCTACAAAATCTTATTCTTCCTGCTATTACATTGGGTATACGTCCATTGGCTATTATCACTCAATTAACCCGCAGTTCCATGCTTGACGTACTGGACCAGGACTTTATAAGAACAGCCTATGCCAAAGGACTCAGCCGGAGAGTGGTGGTATGGAAGCATGCATTACGTAATGCGCTGAATCCCGTGATCACCGCTATAACCGGGTGGTTTGCGGAACTGTTGGCGGGAGCTTTCTTTATTGAGTACATCTTTGGATGGAAGGGAATAGGGAAGGTGACTGTTGATGCATTGGAAAAACTCGATTTTCCGGTCGTAATGGGTTCTGTGCTTATTTCTGCCACTTTCTTTGTAGTGATAAACATATTGGCTGATATACTCTATGGAGTTATTGATCCCCGTGTAAGAGTTAAATGATAAAAACGAATGTAAATAATTGATCAGGAATGGTTTACGTTCTTTCTTCCATATTTAAAGATGAGTATGCCGGTTCTTCCGGCAATAAACCCCACAACTAACAGGAATAAGCTACTGCCTGCACGGTGTGTAGCCCCGTCGAATATTGCAAAATAAGCACAAACGAGTGCAAGGATAAACAGGAATACACTAAGGAAGAGCTTCTTTTCTGATACCTTGTAGGGCATAGAAATTAAATTGAAGACTAAAGGTAAATTTCTTTTTAAGTTGAGGCCTAAATTTCTATAACAGCAGGGCCCTTCTAAGCCATTTACAGGCTCTAAAGATGCCATAAAAAAAGTTCTCACAAACAGGAAGATTATTGTAAATTTAAATTACCAAGCCGCCGCTAATCACAGTTATTATTTCACCTCTTAAACCTTTTCTATGGAAAAAGTTGCTGATGTATTGGCTCGTAAATATCCACAATTCAATACAATCACCCCCGATTGCCTTGTTAGTGACGCTTTATACCAAATGTGTTGCGAAAATGTTGATTACCTGATTGTCTTACATGATGACCTTTTCCACGGTGTTATTACGGACCATGACATCGCTTCTAAAGTTTTGTTTGCCAGTAAACCTTTAAACAAAATCAAAGTAAAAGATTTCATGAACCGAACGCTTCCTGTGGCTACCAGTAATAATTCCCTGGACTACTGCCTGCAATTGGCAGAAAGGTATAATGCGAGACATATTGCAATTTTTGACAACTTCACATTTAAAGGTGTGGTTTCTTCGCAGGACTTAATGCAACATGCATTTCATAATAGAAATGAACAGATGGAAGTGTCTGCAGAGGGAATCCAGGGCTACCCATGGACTTATTGAATAACAATTTCTTCTATAACTTTATCACCTAAAGCTTCGTTAACACGAAGCTTTATTTTTTCCTTTTGGTAAATGAGTTCTTGTTTGAGGGGGGCAATCTTAGTGGTAATAAAAAGAGTTTTATTTATGATCTTCAGGCTCTCAGTGTAACGCGCAACTGTTTTACCCATGATAGTTTCCCACACTTCTTCTACCTGGTATGCCTGTATAGAGCCCTTTAACCGGCTTTGATTAAGAAATTGCCTGAGGGCATCTCCTATAGAATACTGACCCATAGGGTAAAGATATAAGGATTATTACTGTGCTGTCTTGATTTAAGATTTTCTATTTAACTGTTTACTCAACAAATTATTAACAACAAGTGTAGGGAGTATTTTTCAGGAATTAATCATCATTTGTCTAAAGGCTAATAATTCCGTAAGGGTGACCAAGTTTTATTAATTGTTCCTGCAGCCGTTGACAATTAGTGTCAGTGATAAATATCTGCATATTTTCATCTGCGGACACTCTTATAAGCAGATTGCCGATCCTTTCTTCATCGAGTTTTTCAAATACATCATCCAATAACAGGATAGGAGATAGTTGCTTTTGTTGTTTGATAGTTTCCACTTCTGCAAGCTTCAGAGCGAATAATAAACTTTTACGTTGGCCCTGTGATGCTATAGCTTTAAAAGCCTGTTCTCCCAGATTGAATACGAGGTCATCGCGGTGAATACCACCCGAAGTACGCTGTACCACAAGGTCCTTCTGCCTGTTTGTTTGTAATAAATCCTCCATTTTTATCCCCTCCATTTCGGTTTCATAAAAAAGGTTGATGTTTTCGTAACGCTGGCTAATGTCGTTATAGAGTTGCTTCACCACCGGCAGAAAAGCAAACAGGAAATCGCGTCGTTTTCTAAATATCTCGTTTCCTTCTTTTGCCAATTGTTCATCCAGAATATCCAGTACAGAAAGGTCTTTATTGAATGAATCCTGGAAAGAACGTAGAAAGGAATTTCGTTGTTGCAGAATCTTGGTATAACGGATTAAGCTTTGCAGGTATTCATTATTTAATTGAGAAAGCAGGGTATCGACAAAACTCCTCCTTTCTTCACTGCCGCCTATGATCAGTTGCACATCGTCAGGTGCAATAATTACACATGGATAATGACCTATATGTTTAGAGAATTTTGTGTAAGCACTTTCATTAATAGCAAATTCTTTTTTGCCGGTCTCCCGCAGGATGCAGGTAGTGGTTTCTTTTTTATCGTTCAATAAGAAATGCCCTTCAATTCGAAATCCATAATTACCATGATGGATACTTAGCTGGTCATTCCTGGTGAAATAGCTCTTGGTAAAGCAGAGATAATGAACTGCATCCAACAGGTTAGTTTTACCCACACCATTACGTCCGCAAATACCGGTAATACGTTCTGGAAATTCGAAGTTCCGGTCGAAATAATTCTTAAAACTGAATAGCCTGAGAGAATCAAGGTAAAGACTCAAGAGGTAATGACTTGTGGGTTGAAGTCAAATATCTAATAAATTTTAGTATTTGGCTGACAGAAGTGTAATTAACAACCACGTGTAATGGATACAGCGACAGTTAATTTCATTTCCTACAGGCAATCAGGCTGAATATCTGCCAAAATTGCACATCTAAAGCTGACGGCATAATCATTGTTGACCAATAAGAAACTATTAAATTCATAATCAATGGGAAAAATAATTGGTATTGACTTAGG
>JBLNAY010000237.1:0-6465 GCA_050259715.1 Candidatus Dadabacteria bacterium | reverse complement strand
CGAATATATTCTCTCCTGGAGCTCTTGGAGGCCTCTTCATTATATTTTTCTCCGCCTTTTCAAATGAGAGGGTAATGGCAGGCAGACCATCCGATATAAGGTTCACCCATAGAATATGAATGGGTAACAAAGCTATTGGTAAGCCGATGAGGGGGCCTAATAAAAGAATCCATAATTCGCCGGAATTGGTTGTCATGAGGTACTTAATAAACTTAAGAATGTTATCATAAATCCGTCTTCCCTCGCGTATGGCTTTCACTATCGTGGAGAAGTTGTCGTCAAGCAAAATCATGTGTGCTGCTTCTTTGGATACATCAGTGCCGGTAATGCCCATTGCCACACCTATGTTAGCTCTTTTTAAAGAAGGGGCGTCATTTACTCCATCTCCTGTCATCGCCACAAAATGGCCTTTTTTCTGTAGTGCTTTCACTATATATAGTTTCTGCTCCGGGGATACACGGGCATAAACTTTTATCTTTTCCACTTTAGCCTCAAAGCTGTCGCAATCCATTCTGGCAAGTTCCTGCCCTGTGACCAAAAGATCATTTTCATTATTGAGTATCCCAATTCTTTGTGCTATTGTTTTAGCAGTAAGCGGGTGATCACCGGTGATCATTACGGGCACAATTCCTGCAGTTTTACATTGCTGTACAGCATGGTGAACTTCGTCTCTCGGTGGATCAATTATACCAGCCAAACCGAGGAAATGCATATCGCTTTCCGCTTCTTCGGTTGATGATTTGGCGGGTAAAACTTTCCAAAGTTTATAGGCAAATCCCAGGACTCTAAGCCCTTTTGCTGCCATCAGCTCTACCTGCTTTTCTAAAGAGGATTGATTAACAATATTACATTGGGCTAACAGGATATCAGGTGCACCCTTGGTGAAGGAAATTATTTGTCCATTCCACTTGTGGAAAGTTGTCATGAGCTTTCTTTCAGCGTCAAATGGTATTTCACGCAACCTTAAATGAGGTGCTACATCAATCTTTTGCTCCAATGCGACTTCCATCAGGGCGACTTCCGTACTATCCCCTTTAAGCTTTTCTTCGTTTGATACTACATCATTATTCAGTGCGAAAGCATGCAATAACAAATTCAGTGTTTTATTCTCTTTCCTTTCTAAAATGTTCCTGTCGAACACTTTTCCATTACAGAATATTTGTTCAACATGCATTTTATTTTTAGTAAGCGTTCCCGTTTTGTCAGTACAAATAAAAGTGACTGATCCCAGGGTTTCTACTGCAGGTAGTTTTCTGATCAGCGTATTATGTCGAACCATTCTTTTAGCAGCGAGCGCCAGTGAAATTGTAATTACGGCTGGCAAGGCTTCCGGAATGGCTGCAACAGCTAATGAAATGCTCGTGAGGAGCATCTTAAAAACTTCTTCCCCTCTAAGCCATCCAGCTACAAAAAAAACAACACACAGGAAAAGTATAATTACGGAGAGCTTTTTACCAAACGTAGCCATACGCTGTTGAAGGGGCGTGAGCACCTCTTTTTCCTGCAGCATTTTGGCTATCCTTCCCAGTTCTGTTTGCATACCTGTACCTATAACCACGCCACTGCCACGTCCGTAAGTAACAAAGGTTCCTTTGTAAGCCATGTTTCTGCGATCGCCAATGAGAACGTCCTCCATTTCTATTGGACCTGTAATTTTTTCAACCGGGTGAGATTCACCTGTGAGTGCCGCCTCTTCAACTTTCAGGTTCAGCGATTCTATGATCCTGAGATCTGCCGGAACAGCATTACCTGCTTCCATTTGTACAAGGTCGCCGGGTACTAATTCTGAAGCTGTAATAAATTTAGTTCTGCCTTCCCTGATCACTTTAGCTTGTGTAACTGACATTTGTTTTAAAGCCTGCATGGCTTTCTCTGCCCTGTATTCCTGGAAGAATCCTATAACTGCATTTAATACAACAATAACAAGGATAACGATCGTATCCTTTAAATCACCAATGAGACCTGATATGATGGCTGCCGATACAAGGATTATTATCATTAAATCTTTGAACTGTGATAATAATATTGCTGCTACTGATTTCTTTTGTCCTTCTTCCAGTTCATTATAGCCAACTTCTGCAAGTCGTTCCTCTACCTGCGCCGATGTCAGGCCGGATGGATTCGATCCGGTTATTTCAAATATTTCATTGCTGTTTAATCTATGCCAGTTAATGAAATCCATAACATTATTACTATTAAAGGCAATGCATCACAGGCATTGCTGGCTAATGTAAGTTAACACGTGGATAAAAAAGTTCTGGTGACACCGGTCAGTCAATTTGGTGATTTATTGCTTATATTAATTCATCAAGCATTTCTCTTAATTAATTTAATCCATCCGGTAACCTTCAAAAGATATAAGGATGAATGGATCACCTTTGGACCTGTTATAGTATTGACATGCTGTTCACACGCTATTGATACGCTGTTGATATGCAGTTAACAGCATATCAACTGCATATCAATTCCGTATCAACAGTGTATCAACTGCGTATGAGAACTATTGAGAAGCAATGGCAATTCGCACCCTCGACTTCGTTTTTCATTGCTTGCAAACAATTATAAAAAGTTTAAAAGGTATACAGTTCTTTACCTGTTGTTTTAAAGCAATTAAACCTGTAAAAATTTAAGAATATTAAGGTGCTGAATTGCCATAGGATCAGCTATCATCAATATCTTTACTGTTAATCAGTAGTGATAGCTTTTATCCATACCAACCGGCTATTAAATCAAATTTCAAAAAGAAAATTGTGAGTTTTAAGAATCAATTCAATCCTCTTGTAGATACCAGCCGGAAAGCATCTTTACTACAACAAAACCGGAATTGTTTTCAGCTAATTAAGACGAGTAGAGTAATCGTCTTATTATTGATTTTTTTGCTCTTTACGAAGATTTCGGCAATGGCTTTCCAGGTTTACAATTCACCCGGACAGCATGGGGGAGTAGTCATTGTAGATGGCAAAAGGATAGCATCAGTGGTAGTGGATCCTGGTGATTATGAAGCGGTGAAACTTGCAGCTAAATTCTTTTCAGATGATGTTAAGCGAGTAACAGGTCAACAACTTCCCCTGATTGAATCACCAACGGTCAATTCGCATTTAGTGATTGCCGGCACTCTTGGACATAGTGCACTTATTGACAAACTGGTGAAAGCCGGGAAAATAAAAGATTTAAAGAAGATAAAAGGTCAATGGGAAGGCACCCTTGTGCAGGTGGTGGAGAAACCGTTTGCAGGAGTGGAGAGGGCATTTGTAATTATCGGCAATGACCGTCGCGGTACAGCTTATGGATTAATGAAGTTATCAGAAAAGATAGGTGTTTCACCCTGGTATTGGTGGGCCGATGTGCCGGTTAGAAAAAAGAAAACATTGATTTTGAATGCCACTAAACCCGAATGGGATGCCCCTGCTGTGAAGTATCGCGGTATTTTCATCAATGATGAAGACTGGGGCATTCACGAGTGGGCTAAGAAGAATTTTGAAACCTCTTATGGAGGAATTGGACCCCACACTTACGAGAAAGTGTTTGAGTTGATGATGAGGCTTCGACTCAATTACATCTGGCCGGCTATGCATGAATGCAGTAAAGAATTTGCTTCAGAGCCTGAGAATTATGAATTAGCTGACCGTTATGGAATTGTTGCAGGTTCTTCGCATTGCGAACCGATGCTGTGTAATAATGTGCATTGGGATGAAAAGACGCGAGGTAAATGGAACTATAGTTTGAATAAGGATACGATTTACAATTACTGGAAAGAATCTGTGCAAACGCGTGGTGCAAAAGAAGCGGTGTATACCTTGGGTATCAGGGGTATTCACGACCGTGGTATGGAAATGCCGCCCAATGACCTTCCAAGTAAGATTAAATTAGTCAGCGAGGTATTCGCTGATCAGCGACAGTTGCTCAATAGCGATGTTAGTAAGCAATGGGGACCTATAGCCCAGGTGTTTGTTCCATACAAAGAAGTGCTGCCTATTTATGATGCCGGCCTGCAAGTGCCCCCTGATGTGACCTTAATGTGGGTGGATGATAACTTTGGTTATATCCGTCGCCTTGGCGCTCCCGGTGAAAGAAACAGGCCAGGAGGGGCGGGTGTATACTGGCATTTATCTTATTATGGTAATCCGCACTCGTACACATGGATCAATTCAACAGCTCCCGCTTTGATGTGGGAGGAACTGCATAAGGCATGGGAAAATGATGCCCGCACCATGTGGGTAATCAATGTAGGTGATATTAAACCAATGGAAGTTGGCATTGACTACTTTTCAAAGCTTGCCTGGAAGCCGACCATAAACGAGTCGCTGGAACAACCTGCTTTTTTAAAATCATTTATTTCAGAACATTTCGGTGAAGCACATGCACAACAAATCAGCGAATTTATGGGTAGGTTTTACCGATTGGGTACCATACGGAAACCTGAATTGATGAACAGGGAATGGGCATTGTCTTTATCTTCCGATTATGCTGCACAATTAAAGCGTGATTACGAAAAGCTCCTGCAGGATGAAAAAAGAATCCATCAAACTATACCCGCCGAAATGCAGGATGCATATACAGAATTGGTTGGCTTCCCTGCAAGGGTGTTAGCGGCCACAGGCCTGGTCTTCATGGCAGATCGTGATGTTCAACTGGGAAATCATGCAAGCACGAATAAAATTGAGATGGACCGGCTTTACCAATACCTTAATACACAGGTAGACTTTTATAACAATGATGTTGCTAAAGGCAAATGGAAATATATGATGCCCGGCACTGTAACAGGGAAATACCTGCCGAGGTGGAACAGCCAGGTGGCATGGCCATGGGGAGAAACGGTAACGACAACTTCGAAAAGTGAACAACCGAATCGTATATGGCGAGACGCTTATTCTTTTGACAAACAGTTGGCAACAGGAGTTGCCCGTTGGAAAGCAGTGTCGGGGTTAGGAGCTTCTGCCCATGCATTGGTATTAACGTCTGCAACACTCGAGTCTTCATGGAAACAGGAGGATAAATCAGCACCCACTCTTGAATATGAATTCCAGACTATGACCAATGGTGGTGATCTCCTCATTGACTTTTTACCCACTTTCAGAATCTACACGGGTATGCAATTACGGGTGGTTGTGAATGTTGATGATCAGCCTTCTACTATTGTAGAGGTTCCAGGTTCAAATGGCAAAGAGGATGAGAATGGCCCTAACCGCAACCAGGGAATACGGAATAATTATGTTAGAGCACAGGTTCCCTTTAAGAACCTTTTAGCCGGAGCTCACAAATTGAGCATAAAGGCCATGGATCCGGGAGTTGTGATTGATAGAGTGTCACTTCCGCAATAGATGTTAATCAATTTGGATTATATATTCCAGACTCTCAAGAGTAAAGCTGAAAAAACAAATCAATAGTTAAGAAGCAACAGTTTCATACACCTAGCATGAAAAACGTTATATGTATCCGTACTTCAATTAGAGACATGCGCCTCTACTATAATGTGCAAAAAATATTTGGTTTGATTTCACTATTTGACTTTTAAACATATATAATTTTGTAGTGTTAGTTGATCCAATATTGGTATACTCTGAAAGTGCCAATTTCAGGCCATCATGGAGAACCAAAAAAGGCACCTAATTAGAAAGGTGCCTTTAGTTTATATCCTGGAAGAACATAAATGTGATGGTGGCAGCACTCAGTTATTTACATCTACTCTGCAGATGGTATAATTATTATCTTTCTTTATTGGAAGTGAATACAGGATGAACGGTTATCATTTATTTACCATACTGGTACTTTTTACAACAACATTTACCATTGTAAACCATAAGTTCTTCAAATGGCCTGCAACGATAGCCGTAACTGTATTTTCATTAGTCACTTCCCTTTTTGTTTTGCTGATTGAGAACTGGATACCAGGACTTAAGTCCTTTATTACTTCTTCATTGGAAACAATCGATTTTAAGAATTTAGTGATGAATGTGATACTTGGATTCTTATTGTTTGGTGCTGCCTTCAAAATGGACGTCAGGCAGTTCAGGCAGCAACTGAAGGTAATCGTTGGTATGGCAATCTTTAGCACCATCCTCTCCACGTTTATTGTTGGATTTTTGGTGTACTGCCTGTTTTCCTTGTTTCATATTCCAATCAGTTTATTGAATTGCCTACTCTTTGGTTCATTAATCTCGCCTACTGACCCTATAGCTGCCCTCGGTGTATTGCAAAGAGTGGGCATTCCAAAGAAACTGGAAATTCAAATAACGGGTGAGTCCGTGATTAATGATGGCATTGCCATTGTGATCTTTACAAGCTTGCTCAATCTTAGTGAAGACCAGGCTACACATGAAATACTAGGGAACACGGCACTCCTATTTCTTGTTGAAGCTGGTGGCGCACTGGTGTTTGGTGGTGTCCTGGGATGGACGGCTCTCCAGTTATTGAAAGCGGTAAATAATTATAAAGTTGAGATCATGATCACTCTTTGTATCGTGA
>JBLNAY010000236.1:0-9515 GCA_050259715.1 Candidatus Dadabacteria bacterium | reverse complement strand
CAAATAAGAAGATGCAGTTAACAAATAATGCAAAAGTTATGCATTGTTTGCCAGTAAGAAGAAATATAGAATTGAGCGATGAAATACTGGATGGACCAAATAGCATTATAACCAGGGAGGCAGGCAACAGGGTGTGGGCTGCACAAACTGTTATTTCTGAAATATTAAAAGATATAAAATAACGAACGCCCTGTTTGTATATGTGTGCTATTAAAAACAATAATCCAGCGAACAATTCTACAAAGCCTTTGTTGTTTGTAATAAAGATTGGTGGGAATATTATTGATAACCCTCAGAAGCTGGAAATCTTTTTAAAGCAATACGCTGCTTTCAATAGCAACACAAAGGAGATTTTTTCCATACTTGTACATGGCGGTGGCAAATTGGCAACGTCATTGGCGGGACAGCTCAATATTCAACAAAAAATTATTGAAGGTCGTAGAGTAACTGATTCTGAAACGCTGAAGGTTGTCACAATGGTTTATGCAGGTTACATAAACAAAACAATTATCAGTCAACTTCAAGGGTATGGACTTAATGCATTAGGATTAACCGGCACCGATGGAAATCTTTTATTAGCACATAAACGAGGAAATGATTCTGCGCATGGAACAAAAGGAGTAGACTATGGTTACGTTGGTGATCTGGATGAAGTGAATACTTCTTTTTTGACTACCCTTATGAAGAATAACTTCACACCTGTTATAGCCCCTATAACACACGACGGCAAAGGTCAACTGTTAAACACGAATGCTGATACAATAGCACAAGAGATTGCAACAGCAATGAGTAAGGATTATAACGTGACTCTCGTATACTCATTCGAAAAGAAAGGTGTACTAAAAGATGCAGAGGATGATTCCACACTGATTCAAGAAATAACACCATCTTCATATAATAATTTAAAGGAAAAGCAGCTTGTTTTTGCCGGCATGGTTCCAAAACTGGATAATGCATTTTCAGCCCTATCTTCAGGTGTAAGTAAAGTTATTATTGGTAAAGCGGAAGACTTAGATAAACTACTAAATGGAGAAACAGGAACAAGCATTGTCGCTGAATAGGGAGAAAATAAAGAACCTCCAAACAGAGGCTTTGGTTCTACTAAAGCAACTGATTGCAATTCCTTCATTCAGTAAAGAAGAAGATAAAACTGCTTCAGTAATATATTCTTTCCTGTCTGTTCATGGTGTACAGGCGAACAGAATAAATAATAATATATGGGCTACCAATAAATATTATGATGAGAACAAACCGACAATCCTCCTCAATTCACATCATGATACAGTAAAGCCAATTACCAGTTATACAAAAGATCCTTTTACAGCAATTGAAGAGAAGGGCAAATTGTTTGGTTTAGGTAGCAATGATGCTGGAGCATCACTGGTTTCTCTGATAGGAACTTTTCTTTACTTCCACGAATTACATGACCTGAAATTCAACCTGGTTATTGCTGCTACCGGCGAAGAAGAGATCTCAGGTAAAAACGGGGTGGAATCTTTATTACCTAATATTCCAGGAATAACCTGTGCTATTGTTGGAGAACCGACTCTGATGCAAATGGCTATAGCTGAAAGAGGACTAATGGTTTTGGACTGTCTTACCACAGGACGTGCAGGACACGCTGCCAGGAATGAAGGAGAGAACGCTATTTACAAGGCTGTAAAGGACATTGAATGGATACAGAACTATAATTTTAAAAACTCTTCAGACTTACTTGGACCTGTAAAGATGGCGGTAACTTCTATTGAAACAGAGAATAAAGCTCACAATGTAATTCCTTCTGAATGTAAGTTCATAGTGGATATTAGAGTTAACGAACTATATTCATTAGAAGAAGTATTACAAACTATTAAAAACAATGTAAGCAGTACTATAAGGCCAAGGAGTATGAGAATCCGGTCTTCTATGATCCCATTAGAGCATCCATTGGTGAAAGCTGGATTGACATTGGGAAGGAATTATTATGGCTCACCTACTACTTCTGATAAGGCATTGATATCTGTACCTGCATTAAAACTTGGCCCGGGTGATTCTGCAAGGAGTCATACTGCTGATGAGTTTATTTATATTGAAGAAATACATGAGGGAATAGAAATTTACATTCAACTATTAAATCAATTGCTTTAATGAAATTGTGGCAAAAAGAGAATACATCTGTTTCTGAACTCATTGAAAAGTTTACTGTAGGACGCGATAAAGAATTTGATATTGTGCTCGCACAATATGACGTGCAGGGTTCGATTGCACACGTGAAAATGCTTTCACAAGTTGGTTTAATGACAAATGAAGAAGCAAAGGAAGCAGTAGAGGCTTTGGAAGTCATAGCCACAGAAATAAAAGACGGCCAGTTTGCTATTGGTGAAAATGTTGAAGACGTACATTCACAAGTAGAGTTATTATTAACTGAGAGAATCGGTGAGGCAGGAAAAAAGATTCATAGTGGAAGAAGCAGGAACGACCAGGTAGCTGTAGATATTAAACTTTACCTCAAAGCTGAAATACAGCAGGTTAAGGGTAAAGTAAAGGAATTCTTTGACCTACTGATTAAACAAAGTGAAACCTTTAAGAAAGATTTACTTCCTGGGTATACACACCTACAAATAGCGATGCCTTCATCTTTCGGTTTGTGGTTCGGCGCCTATGCAGAAAGCTTGACAGATGACCTGGAAGTACTTGCTGCAGCATATAAGGTGACTGATAAAAATCCTTTGGGAAGTGGCGCTGGTTATGGATCTTCCTTTCCGCTTGATAGAAAACTAACAACAGAATTATTAAACTTTTCAACTCTAAATTATAATTCTGTTTACGCTCAAATGAGTAGGGGTAAGACAGAGAAGATTGTAGCGATGGCATTGAGTTCAATAGCAGCTACCTTAAGCAGGTTTGCTATGGATTGTTGCTTATATGTAAGCCAAAACTTCAATTTTATCTCCTTCCCACCTGAATTGACAACTGGTAGCAGTATTATGCCCCATAAGAAGAACCCTGATGTGTTTGAGCTAATCAGGGCAAAATGTAACCGAATACAATCTGTTCCAAACGAATTAATACTGCTGCTCAATAATTTACCGTCTGGATATCATAGAGATCTACAACTCACCAAAGAGATTTTATTTCCTTCTATTGAATCATTGAAATCTTGTTTGGATCTCGTATTTCTGATGATCTCCCATATAGAAATCAGGAAGGACATTACATCGGATGATAAGTACAAATACATCTTCAGTGTTGAGGCGGTGAATCAGTTAGTTAATAAAGGAGTTCCGTTTAGAGAAGCATATAAGCAGGTTGGCAACACTATAGATAAAGGAGAATTCCAGTTCGATGCTTCAAACGCTTTACATCATACACATGAAGGAAGCATTGGCAACTTGTGTAATAAAGAGATCATAGAAGAAATGAATAATGTACTAAAGAAGTTCGATTAATTATTTGCCTGTTGATATCTTATTTATACAAGTGCGCAAGCTTTCCTTCCACTGTTTCATTTCTATACCAAAGGTCTGCGTGAATTTACTGGTGTCTAATACAGAATAGTTGGGTCGCTTAGCAGGTGTTGGGTATAGATCTGAACTGATCCCATTTACTTTACAGTTACTCTTTATTATACTACTTATTTCCGTCGCAAAATCAAACCAGCTAATAATACCCTTATTTGAATAATGATAAATACCTGGCTTCCACTTACCACTAGTTATTATCTGCATAATTGCTTCAGCAAGATCAGCCGCATAGGTAGGAGAGCCATATTGATCATTTACAACATTGAGGTGCTCTCTTTCATTCATTAGGCGAATCATCGTCTTCACAAAATTAGATCCATACGAAGAATACACCCATGATGTTCGGATTATTATGGATTCAGGATTTTCCATTACAGCCAACTGCTCCCCCAGAAGTTTACTTTCCCCATAAACATTTAATGGCTTTACCGGATGGTCTTCTTTCATGGGAGATGAAGCAGAACCGTCGAATACATAGTCTGTACTTATATGAATGAACCTACAGTTATTTATAAGGGAATATTTCGCCAGTAATCCTGTTGCTGTACCATTTATAGCAAATGCCTTCTCTTTGTCTGATTCCGCTTTATCCACCGCCGTATATGCGGCACAGTTAATAACGTACCCTGGTTTAAAATCAGTAATTATTTTTGAGACTTCCTCCTCCTCCGTAATAGACATTTGCTGTTTAGTTAAAAGGAGTAATTCATAGTCTGTGTAGTTGGTAGATAAGCCCTGCAATTCTGTTGATAATTGTCCACCCGCACCTGTTACCAAAATCTTCATGATTGCTCTTAATATTTATACCTGGAAATTATTCAACGCCTCACCGATAAACGGCAGAACTATATCTTTTTCAGATATGATCTCTTGTCCTTTCGGAATACGCCAATCAATGTTCAATTCAGGATCATTATATCTTATGCCACCTTCAGCTTCTTTGTTGTAAAATGCATCACATTTGTAAAGGACAACTGCTGTTTCGGACAGAACTGAGAATCCATGTGCAAAGCCCGAAGGAATATACAATTGCTTATTATTTTCATCGGAAAGTTCTAACGAAAAAGCTTTCCCATAAGTGATGGAACCTTTCCTAACATCGACAGCAACATCCAGGATATTTCCTTGTAGTACACGTATCAGTTTAGCCTGTGCATACGGATTTAATTGATAATGCAGGCCCCTGATGACTCCATAGGTAGATTTTGATTGATTATCCTGCACGAACTTCTCTTTGATTCCTGCTTCTGCAAATATGGTTTCATTATAAGATTCAAAGAAGTAACCTCTCGGATCAGGGAAGATCCTGGGTTCAAAAACAAGTAAGTCAGCTATATCTGTTTTGTAAAATGGCATTTAAAAACTCCAATATGAACGTTGTTTTATCATTCCCCGGTATACACCTTTAAGGTCTGCTATTAAGGCGTGCGGCTTTGTTATCGATGTAAAATAGTCTTCTGTCAGATCGGCATAAGGTTGATGACAAACTGAAACTACTACGGCATCATAATCAGCTCCTACATTTTCAGCCAGGCCAAATCCATATTCATGTTTCAATTCATCACTATCAGCATAGGGATCTACGACATCAACATTCAGAAAAAATTCATGCAATTCCCTGACCACGTCCGCCACTTTGGAATTTCTTATATCACTTACATTCTCTTTAAAAGTTGTACCCATTACCAGCACCCTTGCATTCTTTACATCTGCAACATTGCTGATGATGTGCCTGACAATCCTCCGAGCAACTAACAAGGCCATATTATCATTGATATACCGGCCAGCCAAGATTACCCTTGAATTGTAACCCAACTCACTTGCCTTATAAGTAAGATAATAAGGATCCACTCCTATACAGTGACCGCCAACAAGACCGGGAGTGAACTTAAGAAAGTTCCATTTGGTACCTGCTGCTTCCAGTACTTCGTAAGTATTGATATTCATCTTATCGAAGATGATGGAAAGCTCGTTCATTAATGCTATATTGATATCCCGCTGAGTATTTTCAATGATCTTCGCTGCTTCAGCTACCTTGATAGAAGATGCTTTATGAACACCTGCTTCTACTACAAGTTCATAGATCTTAGCTATTTCTTCCAGGGACTCTTCATCACAACCTGAAACTACTTTGGTAATGGTCTTAATCGTATGTTTCTTATCTCCGGGATTTATACGTTCCGGTGAGTAGCCTGTTTTGAAGTCAATTATGTTTTTTAAACCAGAAACCTTCTCCATTATCGGAATACAATCCTCTTCCGTACATCCGGGGTAAACTGTCGATTCAAATACCACGTAATCACCCTTTTTAAGCACTTTACCTACAGTTTCACATGCCTTCTTTACAAGAGTAAGATCAGGCACATTATGGTCATCGACAGGTGTAGGAACAGCTACTATGTAGAATTTAGCTTCTTTTAAAACATCGAGACAATTAGTAAATTGTATATCACATCCCTCAAATGCTTCACTTTCTAATTCATTACTTGGATCAATATGCTGGCGCATCATCTCTATGCGCTTCTGATTAATATCAAATCCAATTACAGGGACCTTCCTGGCAAATTCAAGTGCGATGGGTAAGCCAACATACCCAAGTCCGATTAATGCGAGTTTTTGTTTTTTGTCAACTATTTCCTGGTACATGATTATGACATACTGATTTTATCACGGCTTTGGAATTCTTTCGGTAGTTTGCTCCATTCCGTGCTTGAAAGAGAACTGAAATATTCATAAGTTTTTTGAAGACCGTCCCGACGATTTACTTTAGGACTCCAGCCTAATAGTTCTTTAGCTTTTGTAATATCAGGTTTTCTCTGCTTTGGATCATCTTCAGGTAACGGTTTGTAAATGATTTTTACTTTATGTCCTGTGAGTTCCAATATTTCTTCTGCAAATTCTTTCAAAGAGATCTCATCCGGATTACCGATGTTAACGGGTTGATGATAATCTGATTTTAGTAACCTGTAGATGCCTTCTACAAGATCATCAACATAACAAAAAGATCTTGTTTGTGACCCATCACCAAACACCGTAAGGTCTTCTCCTCTTAATGCTTGTCCCACAAAAGCTGGTAAAGCACGTCCATCATTTAACCGCATGCGTGGACCATAGGTATTAAATATCCTGACAATTCTTGTATCCAATCCGTGAAAATTATGGTAGGCCATAGTGATGGATTCCATATATCTCTTAGCTTCATCATAAACACCACGTGGTCCAACTGGATTTACATTACCCCAATATTCTTCTGTTTGCGGATGTACCAGTGGATCACCATAAACCTCACTTGTAGATGCCACCAGTATTCTTGCCTTTTTCTCTTTAGCAAGACCGAGACAATTATGCGTACCCATAGCTCCAACTTTCAAAGTCTGAATAGGAATCTTCAGGTAATCTATTGGACTGGCAGGAGAAGCAAAATGCAATATATAATCGAGTTCACCCGGAACATGTATGAACTTGGTTACATCATGATGGTAAAACTCGAATTCTTTTAATTTAAATAGATGTTCTATGTTCCTGAGATCTCCTGTGATCAGGTTATCCATTGCAATAACTTCGTAACCCTCATTTATAAATCTGTCACATAAATGAGATCCTAAAAATCCAGCTCCTCCTGTGATTAAAATCCTCTTCTTCATTAAACTAATTTAGGTTGATTAATAAGAGGTCTTCCTATGCTCTCATAATGAAATCCTTTCTTCTCAAGGAATTCTACATCGAAAACATTCCTTCCGTCAAAAATCACCAGGTCTTTCAATGAAGAAACGATCTTATCAAAATCAGGAGTTCTGAATTCGTTCCATTCGGTTGCTATTATTAGGGCATCAGCATTCGTAAGGCAATCGTATTGCGTATCTGCGTAGCTGATTTTATCTCCTAATATATTCTTTACATTGTTCATTGCCTCAGGATCATAGGCACATACCGTAGCCTCCTCAAGTAGTAAGCCATTGATAATTTCAATAGCCGGAGCTTCCCTGATATCGTCGGTATTTGGTTTGAATGCCAAACCCCATATGGCAAAATGCTTCCCCTTTAAATCACCATTGAAATAACGGGAGATCTTGTTCACCAGGTGCAACTTCTGAGCTTCATTTACTTCCGTTACCGCATTTAAGATTTTAAAATCGTAAGAGACCTGCAGAGAAGAATGTATGAGTGCCTTTACATCCTTTGGAAAACAACTTCCACCATAACCAATACCTGGGAATAAGAACCTTTTACCAATCCTTTCGTCGCTACCTATTCCTCTCCTTACCATATCAACATCTGCACCTACTCTCTCACACAGCTGGGCTATTTCATTCATGAAAGAGATTTTGGTCGCCAGGAAAGAGTTCGCTGCATATTTAGTTAATTCTGCAGATCGCTCATCCATAAATATTATAGGATTACCTTGCCTTACATACGGAGCATAAAGGTCGGAAAGAGTTTCCTTCGCTTTTTCAGAGGTAGTGCCGATAACAATTCGATCCGGCTTCATAAAATCTTCAACTGCAACTCCCTCTCTCAGGAATTCAGGATTAGAAACTACATCAAATTCACCGTCATAGTTCTCCGCAATGGCTGCACGAACCTTTTCTACAGTACCGACAGGCACTGTACTTTTATCTACAATAATTTTATAGTCATTTAGTAAGTGGCCTATCTGCCTTGAAACCGATAATATATACTGAAGATCTGCAGAACCGTCTTCACCTGGTGGTGTAGGCAATGCAAGAAAAATTATCTCTCCATGGCTTACACCTTCAGTGATATCTGTAGTGAAACTAAGACGACGTTCTTTAAGGTTGCGCTCAAATAACTTTTCAAGTCCCGGTTCATAAATAGTAACCTGGCCTTCCTTTAATTTATTAATTTTCGATGCATCTATGTCAACACAGCAGACATGATTTCCCGTTTCAGCTAAACACGTACCGGTGACCAGACCTACATAACCGGTTCCAACGACAGTAATTTTCATTTTTAAAGTTTATTAATTGGCGAATTCCAGAACTTTTGAGGCGATGAAAGATAATTGTTCTTCGTCTAATTCTGTGTGTATAGGCAATGAAATCACCCTTTCCGTCAGCCAATCAGTAGCCGGGAGTTCCGTTTTGTCTGAATCAAAATCGGAAAACATCTTTTGCCGGTGGGCGGGTACAGGGTAATAAATCATTGCAGGTATATTCTGTTCTGCAAGATAAGAATGTAAACGATCCCGATCTATTCCATCGAGAATAAGGGTATACTGGTGGAATACATGACGGCTATATGGAGCCCTACAGGGAGTTTTTATTTTACTGTTTCCTGCAAAAGCTTTATCATAGTAATCAGCAGCCTCTCTTCGCGCATTTATATACTTATCAAGGTATCTTAGCTTTACTTCCAGGATTGCTGCCTGGATAGTGTCCAGGCGGCTGTTGCAACCAACCCTATCGTGATAATACCTTTTACTTTGACCATGATTTGCTATCATTCGCATGAGATTTGCCAGCTCATCATTATTCGTTAAAATAGCTCCCCCATCTCCATAGCAACCGAGATTTTTGGAAGGAAAGAAAGAAGTGGTTCCTATAGTTCCTATTGAACCGGTTTTACTAGTACTTCCATTTGAAAAGTAGTAATCACAGCCAATGGCTTGTGCATTATCCTCTATCACTGCAAGTTTATTTTCTGCAGCAATCTTCATTATTTCTTCCATGTTAGCTGCCTGTCCATATAAATGAACAGGAATTATAGCCTTCGTTCGTGAAGTAATAACCTTTTCAATTTCCTTTGGATCTATACAAAAAGTGTGGGGATCTACATCAACGAATACAGGTTTTAACCTTAACAAAGCAATAACTTCTGTTGTTGCAATAAATGTAAAAGATGGTGTGATCACTTCATCACCCGGTTCAAGATCTAATGCCATTAATGCAATCTGCAAGGCATCGGTGCCATTGGCACAGGGAATAACATGTTTTACGTTCTGGTATTCTCCTAAATCTTTAGCGAAACTTTGTACCTGTGGACCATTAATAA
>JBLNAY010000235.1:0-2916 GCA_050259715.1 Candidatus Dadabacteria bacterium | reverse complement strand
GTAACCTTTATTCTCGGTCTGAAGATGCTTTCCAATCCTGCGTCTGCAAGGAATGGTAACCTATTAGCTGCTGCAGGCATGACAATAGCTATTCTTGGTACTATATTTCTTTATAAAGATGAACAAGGCAACAGCTTACATAATTATGCATGGATTTTCGGTGGAATTATGATTGGGGGCCTGGTTGGAACTCTCGCGGCAAAGAAAGTAAAGATGACTGCTATGCCTGAAATGGTGAGTATGTTCAATGGTATGGGTGGTGCCTGTGCTGCTTTAATTTCAATAGTGGAGTTTAATCACCTGATGCATAATGCCACAGAAGCAGATTCATTAACAGGTACCCTGATCATCATCTTTGCAGGTCTTATTATTGGTTCTGTTTCATTTGCCGGCTCTATGATTGCCTGGGGCAAACTCAATGGAAAGATCAAAGATTTTGCTTTTAAAGGCCAGCATATTATCAACTTACTTTTATTAGCAGCAGCGATTGGGTTAGCCGTTTATATTATCAGCAGCCCGTTATCTGTTCCTCATTTTACTTTTTACCTGGTGTTTATACTGGCATTGCTTTATGGAGTGTTCTTTGTGTTGCCTATCGGTGGAGCTGACATGCCCGTCGTTATCTCTTTATTGAACTCTTTTACCGGTGTGGCTGCGGCTTGTGGAGGTTTCCTTTATGACAACAAAGTTATGCTGACAGGTGGTATCCTTGTAGGAGCTGCCGGTACACTGCTTACCATTTTAATGTGCAAGGCTATGAACCGTTCATTAGGAAATGTTTTGATTGGTTCATTTGGAGGATCTAAAGCGGGCGCGGCATCATCTAAAGAACAAGGATCATATAAAGAGATCAACCTCAGTGATGCTGCAGTTGTAATGAACTATGCGAATAAGGTATTGATCGTTCCCGGGTATGGATTGGCTGTAGCACAGGCACAACACGCCTGTCATGAATTGGAAAAGTTACTCCAGGAGAAAGGTGTTGAAGTTAAATATGCTATTCACCCGGTAGCTGGACGAATGCCCGGCCACATGAACGTTTTACTCGCAGAAGCGGATGTGAATTACGAAAAGCTGCTGGAGATGGAACACGCTAACGATGAATTTCCATCAACAGATGTAGTCTTGGTATTAGGTGCAAACGACGTTGTAAATCCTGCGGCAAAGAATGATCCTGCTTCTCCTATTTTTGGAATGCCGATCCTGGATGTTGAACTGGCTAAGACAATCATCGTGAATAAGAGAAGCATGAAGCCTGGTTATGCGGGTATTGAGAATGACCTGTTCTATCAACCGAAGACTTCTATGTTATTCGGTGACGCCAAGAAAGTATTACAGGATCTCATCACTGAAATTAAAATACTATAAGACCTAATTATTATTCTATCGCGGAAAAGGGGAGTTGCAGTAATCCGTGGCAATGAGTCGCTTCATGCTCCAGTAGCCATTTCTTGCGCCACAATCCACCAGCATACCCGGTAACTTTTGGTTACTTCCCAATCACACAGTGACAAGGAACAATAATCGCGATTTTGTTTTTTCCCTTCGCTGCCGCTACTGCCCTTATGGCTTTTACATCAGCGTATTGCTTTGCGAGTTCATTATAACTGATGGTTCTCCTGTAAGGTATATTGTTCAATAAATTCCAGATTGTTGTTTGAAAAGCTGTCCCTTTCTGTCCAAATGAAAGATCAAATTCTTTTCTCTTGCCGGAAAAGTATTCATCAAGTTGCTTCTTGCATCTATTTACCAATTCATTCCTGTTATTGACCTATTCTTCTTCCTGCTTTTCATCCAGAAACAATAGGCTCGTTAGATGTAAATCAGTACAGGTGATCTTCAATAGCCCTATCAGAGATTTATAAATGGAAGAAAACAAATTCATTAGCCTATTTTAAGCCCGTTTGCCGTATTTCGTTCCGGCTGTAGAAGGATCACATTTTTATCCTCATCATAAATGCCCAACACAAGGCATTCACTAACATAGTTGGCAACTTGTTTTGGAGGGAAGTTAACAACAGCAATCACCTGTTGACCTGGTAACTTTTCTATGGAGTATAGGGTTGTTATCTGTGCAGAAGAATTTTTGATTCCTAGCTTACCAAAGTCAATTCGCAACTGGTAAGCTGGTTTCTTGGCTTTTTCAAAAGCTTTTGCTTCCAGGATAGTTCCTACTCTTATATCAATCTTCTCAAAATCAGCCCAGGAGATGGGGGATACAATTTCTTCCATAGCAGGTGATGACTAGTCTAATAAATTAGCAAGCGATAGTAACTCTGACTTCTTATATTCATCTTTATCATTGTCAAAGCACTTTGCCACTTCCTCCAATAAATACTGAATGACCTTTTTATTTGGCAGAGGTCTGAAATAAGAGTGTACCGGCGGTACAGATATCCTTTTGAAATAATTTTCTATATCCTTATGAGTAAACACCATACCGCTGGAAGGGTCGATATAGAACTCTATTTTCGATATATAATCATCACCTGACTCAGTCGAATACCCCGGTTTGAAATAGGCAAGAACAAATTGTTTGGGAACTGATATTGCTCTTACAGGGATATCCAAAAGTTCACATAAAATCAGGTAAAGAATCCCATTACTCAGCTGGTTACCTCTTTTAGTTTCCAATACCTTATGTAGAAGAAACTCATTCACCTCACTATGATTAATCTCAGCTCCTTTTAAGTTATAATAACTATACAGAATGCCCGTTACTATTCGCACCTGTTCTAATGGAGTTAGATAATTATTTAGTTCCAACCAAATGTTCCTGCGTATCTTTTCTACCTCCATCAGAACACCACTGGTAGTTAACTCCGGGTATTGAAATTTTGCAACTAATAAAGCTCCAATAAGCAAATCATGATGACCAGACAGACTCCATTGCCTGAGATCATCTGTCAAATCGCC
>JBLNAY010000234.1:0-19538 GCA_050259715.1 Candidatus Dadabacteria bacterium | reverse complement strand
GCAACAGAATCATCAATGCTCTGTGGCCAGCTGTTTGCGATCTGCTGCCTGTAGTCAGGTGAATAATCGATAGTAAAACCAGGAATATGCTTCTTTATTTCATCCGCAATTTCAGCAGGTGAAAAGCTCATTGCAGATACATTGTAAGAGGTACGCACTGTAATATGTTCTTTAGGAGCCTGCATTAATTCTATCGTTGCTCTGATAGCATCGGGCATGTACATCATTGGTAAGTAGGTATCTTGCTCGAGAAATGAGTCGTAATGCTGTTCTTCCAGGGCATTGTGAAATATTTCTACTGCATAATCGGTAGTGCCACCTCCCGGTGCAGATTTATAAGAGATCAACCCGGGATAGCGGATGCTGCGAACGTCCACATCAAACTTGTGGTGATAGTAATTACACCAAAACTCTCCGGCATATTTGCTGATACCATATACTGTGATCGGTTCTATGATGGTTTGTTGAGGACAGTTTCTCCGTGGTGATGTAGGGCCAAACACCGCAATACTACTTGGCCAATATACTTTGTTTAGTTTTTCTTCTTTTGCAATATCCAATACATTTAATAATCCCTGCATGTTAAGATGCCACGCCAATGCAGGATTCTTTTCTCCTGTAGCTGAAAGAATAGCTGCCAGTAAATAAATTTGCGTTACACCTTGTCTTATTACCTGCACGTGTAACATTTCACGGTTCATCACATCAAGGCTTACATAAGGTCCCGTTCCCTTAAGCAGCTCATTCTCTTCCCTGAGGTCAGAAGCAATCACATTGCTGTTGCCATATATTTTGCGAAGCGCAAGCGTTAGCTCAACTCCTATCTGCCCGGAGGCCCCGATTACGAGTATTTTTTGTTTCATAGAGCGGCAAAGGTAAAAAACGTTTAAGGTTTAATAGTTTAAGGTTTAAGGTTCTTTAAAATTCTCCGGCAGCAACTCTGCTACTGCAGATTACATGAATCTTCTGGTCTTGTATTTATATCGAATTTAATGAAGCTAATCCCTTCAAAACCATTAAAGCTTACACCATAATGCTTAAACTTTAAACCTTCAAACCCTTAAATGTTTGAACGGTCTCCTCCTCCATTATTGCCTTTCTTACCTTTATTAATTTAATGAGCAATTCTTCCAACAGATCCATTCGCAACATATTGGCACCATCACTTTTTGCACACGAAGGGTCGGGGTGAGTTTCTATAAATAACCCGTCCGCTCCTGCAGCTACTGCTGCTTTTGCAATTGTAGATATCAATTGAGGATTACCACCGGTTATGCCACTGGTTTGATTGGGTTGTTGCAGGCTATGGGTGCAGTCCATAACTACGGGCACACCCGCTTCCTGCATGATAGGGATATTTCGATAATCTACTACTAAATCCTGGTAACCAAAAGTGGTTCCCCTTTCAGTGAGTATGATCTTATTGTTTCCGGTGTTCCTGATCTTATCAACAGCAAACTTCATAGCTTCTCCGCTTACAAACTGCCCCTTTTTCACATTGACGATCTTGCCCGTTTTACCTGCTGCCACCAGCAGGTCTGTCTGTCGGCAAAGAAAGGCAGGGATCTGTAAAATATCCACATATTCAGCGGCCAGTGCTGCTTCCTTTTCTGAATGTATATCAGTAGTGGTAGCAAGATTTAGTTTATTAGCCGTGCGTTTGATTATTTCCAAACCTTCCTTATCACCAATACCTGTAAATGATAAAGAACTCGTGCGATTGGCTTTACGATAGGAAGACTTAAAGACGAGAGGTACGCGGTGCCGTTTACAAATGTTAGAAACTGTTTGTGCAACCTCATATACAAGTTCTTCACTCTCCACAACACAAGGTCCTGCTATCAGGAAAAAAGACTCCGGATCATAATCCTGTCCCTGAAATAACTTTTGTAGAAAACTAGTCATAACACAAATTTACAGCTAATCTTAGGTGCGAGTATGTTTATAACGGATAGCTAAATATTCCTGAATTAATAAAAATCCTCTGTTACCAGACTTGAGCCTCTCTTTTCACAGCTATAGTTTTTTAAAAGTTTCAGAACCGGAATTCCAACGATATTATATCATTCTCCAATGATTCCTCCTCAGCTCTCATACGCAGTTGATACGCAGTTGATACGCAGTTGATACGGAGTTGATACGGAATTGATACGGAGTTAACAGCGTATCAACTCCGTATCAACTCCGTATCAACTCCGTATCAACACAGTATAAGATCCATGCACACCTTATATAATCGGGAAGTGACTTCCCAAAAAGCAACATTATATTAGTTATATGGGTGAATTACGAAGCTTATTCACCATCAAGCTCTATACCGATTTTTCTCATAAGGATAGATGCATTGAGACTAGTGCATACACCTTCTTTCAGTTTGTAATCAAAATAAAGTTCCTGCCCTTCTACCTGGACATCAAAATGATAGATTTCAATAGCGGCGGGGAATTGCGTTTTTAACCCGGCAAGTTCAAGATCATGTGTAGCCACAACTGCAACAGCTTTGTGTCGGATAAATTGAGTAATCAGGGCTTCTGAACCCGCATGACGGTCAAGGGAATTGGTGCCTCTTAAAATCTCATCAAGGAGAATGAAAACAGGTTCGTGTGCATTCACAGCATCAATGATGGACTTTAGTTTTTTCAACTCCGCATAGAAAGTAGAGGTGCTTTCAGCAAGGTTATCGGCTACCCGCATGCTGGTAATCAATTGAACTGGTGATAGGATCAACCGTTCTGCACACACATTCGCACCAATTCCTGCAAGCACGATATTGACACCAAGGCTCCGAAGAAAAGTACTCTTGCCTGCCATATTGGAACCAGTGACCAATGCAATCATGCCTACTCCTGTCAAACTGAAACTGCTGTTCACTCTTTCCTTTTCAGCAATTAAAGGATGCCCGAGCTCCTTTGCTTCGAATGTGAAATGTTGCTCTGTAAAAGAAGGGAAAGCCCATGATGGCTGGTTAAAATGGAGTGTCGCCAGGGAGTTGAGTACTTCAGTTTCAGCTATTAAAGTAAACCAGGATCCTATTCGTCCCTTATTGTTTACTCTCCATTTATTCAGCGCCATCATCTGTCGTGCATTCCAAAAAAGTAGTGTATTCAAAAAGATGAATACGAGCAGGTTTAACTGTGCATCAAAGCGGTTTAGAATCTTCTTAAGTTCCTTTGTTTGTTCATGAGCAGGGTGCTGATCACCTGTCTTAGCATTCGCCTGTAGCTGGTTCAGCAGGGGGGATGAAAAACGTTTCGTTTCCACCCAACTCAATAGCTTTTCAATGGTGCTGATTTCAGAAGCAATCCCTGTTAGTTCCATGTATGCTTTAATAGCTTTCTTGCTTATGGCAGTTGTGAGAACATAACAGATTACAAAAAGTGGAAAGTATATGCGGATGGGAATGACATCTATAATAGCTAGTACAGTAGCCAGCAACATCAAAGCAGTATATACAGGAACCACAATTTTCCATGCAGGATGAGTGAAATGTTTTTCTTCTTCCGATAACCAGTCTTCAATAATATGTTGAGTTCTTAATGTCACCTTCTGTTGCATGCCGTGCGACTGCAATTGTTGACGCCATTGCATCATAGGTGATAATTCCTTTACGGCTTCCTGCCTTTTCAGAACTGCAGCAGGATCTAAACCGTATAATAAGTTAGACGCGATCAGGTTTTTTCCCTGCTCTGTTGAACACCGGTTAACGTACTGAAAAATAGAAGATGATCCAAAAAGATCAAGATCTGTTGCATATGGGTGATGATCATCCTTATAGTCACTGCCGTTGTCCAGTGAAAGAAAATCATTGTTCAATACTCCTAGTTCCTGCTCATTGATCTTAAGAAGTAACCGGGTGTTTAGAATATCTTTATTGTTCTCAATGTCATAGGAAACAATTACCAGGAAAATAATTAACCCTGTTATAATCACTAACCATCCATAAATACCTGCTGACATAAAGACCTGGTAAGCAATCAAAGCAGTGAATACTACTGCACCCAACCGCAGCCAACCAAGGCGGCTTCTCCTGATATGTAAACCATTTAACCTGGCTTTCAGCTTATCTCTTTCGTTCGTATATAGTTCCCGTGGTGTACTTGCCATTGTTATTCACCCGAAGTTAAGGTTGTCTGGTTGATGACTCATTTCAGACAGTTAGATAACACTGATTAAAATCATATAATTAGGCTAATTAATTGCAGAATTTAATAAAAAAATATTATCATGAGCCTACCCCAGAATAAGTCAATACTTAATAAGTGGATACTGTATACCAGTGCAGGTTGGATAATTGGCATATTCCTTCTTATAGGATTTTCTTCATTGCTGGAGGGTGTAAAATTTGCCGGTCAATCACCTGTTGCTATAGGCATGGGAGCAGGGATTGGTTTTATGCAGTGGATGGTATTGCGTAAACATGCACACATGCCGATTCAATGGTTTTGGTTTACAATAATCGGGTTGACCATCCCTTATCTTCTATTCGACCTCGCATCTGCATATATAATTGATCTTAAGCCGGAGAACTTTATTCCTCTTGTTACAATAGTAGGAGCATTACTTGTAAGTTGGTTGCAGTACCAGTACATTCTACGTAATACTTATGACAATAGTGTTAAGTGGATCCTCTATAATTCATTCGCATGGCTCATTGCTGCGGGAGTAACATTTGGTGGATTTGAGGCTAGCCGGCTACTAAAAATGGATAGAGCCATTGCAGTGCCGCTTGCATTCTTTATTGTAGTAATAGGCGGGCCAATACTTGGATTTATTAGTGGGCCTAATATTTTATCTATCCTTAAACATAGAAGGTCCGCTTCTGAGCCGGTAGAGAATCCCGGTTCAATAAAACTTGTGAATAAACCAGGCGAATCTGTCACTAGTTCACTTGATTAGGTGTTCAAAGGTTAGCGGAACCGATTCTTCATAGGGATGTGATTAAAGCTTCATAGAAATCACGAACGATTCTTCACAGGTTTAGAAGTTATACCAACTTTTCATTGATAGCTTTAATTATTGCTTCTGATTTTGAATTCACATGCATCTTTTCGTATATGCTCCGGATGTGAGAACGCACTGTATCCAAACTTATGTTCAGAGAAGCACCAATCATTTTGTAACTATCTCCATTAAGTAATTCCTTAAGGATATCTATTTCCCTTGCGGTTAATTTATAATCAGGCGATTCAATCCTTGTCTCCACCTGGAAATAATGCAAAACCTTTCGTGCTATATTAGCTGTCATTGGAGACCCTCCATTATGAACATCCCTGATGGCATTTATGATTTCAGCCGGTGATGAGCTTTTCAACAAGTAACCACTGGCTCCATTGCGCAAAGCATTAAAGATCTTATCCTCATCATCAAAGACAGTAAGCATGATAACCTGTGTAGCAGGAGATACTGCCCTCACAATAGCTGCAGCATCAATTCCATTCACTCCTGGCATATCAATATCCATCAATATTACATTCGGCTTCAGTTCTAAAACATCATTCTTAACAGTATCTGCATTGGAAAACGCAGCTAGCAGATCCATTCCTTCTGTTGACTGGATCAAGAAGGATATGCTCATTCTCAGGCTATTGTTATCATCATAATAAACCACTGATATGCTTCCGTCCATCATTACACAAATTTAAAATGGGGTTAAATGCGTCCAATAACATATTGATGTGAGATAATTATCATTGCTTTATAGCCTCACAAGTAGATCAATTCTTGTTCCTTTACCAGGGGCTGTTTCAATGGTAATTTTTCCGTTTATTTCCGCCGCCCTCCTGCGAAGATTATTCAGCCCATTACCTTTCTTTACGGTTTGCAAATCGAATCCGCAGCCATCATCTTCCAGCACCATTTTCAAATAGCGCCCCTGTTGCGTTATAAATAAATCTACATTGGAACAACTCGCATACTTAACCGCATTATTAATGATCTCTTTAAATACCAGGTAAAGATTTCTTCTTTGAGACAGGTTCAGTTTTGATGCCTTAAACGATTCGGCTATATGCGTATGAAACTCAATGTTCTTAGCCTCCAGTACTTTTAAGCCGTACTCCTTCATGCGCGTAACAACATCCCCTAGTGAATTATTATTAGTCTTAATTGTCCAGACAATATCCTGCATATTCTCAGATAGAACGGCGGCATCAGTCTTTATCTTCTCGAGCATCATGGCAGCTTTAGGATTATGATCTTCTACATCCCTGCTAGCGACCTCGCTCAAGATGCGGATACTACTTAAGGTTGAACCCATATCATCATGCAGGTCAGTTGCAATACGGTTTCTCATCTTATCCACTTTCAGCCGGGATTGTTTACGATACCAGTAAAGAAGATAAATCCCGATAATAACTATAGTTACAATGATGAACTTAAACAACCATGTTTCACGAAACGGGGGTATTACGGTGAATAGTATTGATCTTTCATCACCCCACACTCCATCGTTATTCATCCCTTTGATGTGCAGGATATGATCACCTCCGGGCAGGTTCATTACGGTATAATCACGATCAGTGCCGATGCGCCATTGTTTATCATACCCATCCAGTTTAAAGGCATAAAGATTTTTTTGCGATTGGGTATAGTTTAACGATGAAAACTCCAGTCGCAAGGATGATTCACCCGGGTGTATAACAATGTGTGTTTCATCTTTCGGCCTGATCTCCTTCGACCCAATGCTAACAGCAGTTAGTTGCACATTTGGTTTATTCGTATTAAAGGGAATACTTAAAGTATTCATCATGCAAAATGCCCGCTGGAACCCTATACAAAGCGTACCATCTTCAAGCATGTTAAAACCATCTTCCTGTGCATTATTGGCTAATCCATCTTCTTTTCCAAAATAACTAAACTGCCCGGTTCTAGGATTCAGCCGGTGCAGGTAACTAAAGGAGCCAATCCAGATATTACCTGCCGGATCTTCTGCAAACCTGGACATAGCATCGGCCCTTAAACCCGTTTTAGAATTATACACTCGCATCACTTCACCTGCACTATCCAGTTGTGCTATATATCCTTCTCCGCCAATCCATAATGTTTGATCGTGTGCAACACAGAATCCACCATATAAATCACCTGGAAGTTTACTGTGCTTCCGGGTACTATTATCAAAGAACCGAAGCTGGTTAGAAAGAATATTAATCTTGTAAATACCAGACAAGGATGAAATCCACATGTTCTGATGACCATCTTCATCCATCCATATCGGGTGCTCTCCCTTCAATTGATTGTTCTCAAAAGGAAGAGCTATTTTCTGAATTCTGCCCGTTGACCGAACCCACTTAAACACTCCCTGGTAGTTAGTTTTAATCCAAATGTTTCCTTGCCGGTCTTCATGGAGTTGAAGCACTTTGTGGTTAACAAATGGCTTTGTAAGGAAATTATTATAGTACCTGGTGAATTTATGAGTACGAGGATCAAATACCTGCAAGCCTTTTGCTTCTGCAATCCAAATCATTCCTTCCCTATCCTGGATAACGTCAAACACTTCAAGGGTCTTTATACCACTTAGGATGTCAGGCTTAATGAAGGTATTTTCTTTACTATTCCACTTCAGTATGCCACCAGCCCAGATTCCTACCCAGTACGTGTGACCGGTAGCATCGGTCTTGTCCCTGACTACGGCAGTTACCAATTGATCGGCAGAAGAAGTAAAATCCTGCGGAAAAAGAACTCGCCTGAACCGGATAGCTTTCCTGTCATACTTTTCAATACCTGCCATACTACCAAACCATACAATTTCATTAGCACTGTCAACATAAATGGCTCGAACTAATGCATTATTGTGACTTAATGGTTCCCTCACATCATTTTGAAAATTAGAATACCGGTTTGTATCGAAATCATACCGCATTAATCCGTACCTGTATCCACCGGCCCATAGAAATCTGTCTTTCCTGTTCTGATAGTCTTCCGCAAGTGCAGTAATAGCACATGGCGGATCATTATAATCTACGAGTTGTCGTGAGTTCTCATCATAATAAACCAAGCCATTACCCCAGGTTTGCAACCAAATCTTACCGTCAGACAGTTGGTAAATGCTCAGAAAAATCACCTTTTCATTGTCGTGGCCGGGTGACTTTCCACCCAAATAGTTACTTACATGGGTTTGATCATCAAATCGGTAAAGGCCACTTTGTAATACCATCCATATCCTGTTTTTTGAATCAATGAATACCTGGTTTACATTGCGGGCATCTACCGGAATACTATACCTGGTATATTTTAATGTTGACAGGTCAATCTTATATATATAACGGCCACGAAGGAACCAACCTGCACCTGCTTTGTCTATTGCAAGATTACTGGAGCCTTTGTTAGTTTCAGAGGAGGATAGTGCCGGTAAACGAATAGGCTCAAATGTGCAGGTAGCCGGATCCATCCGGCACATGCCCCCACCTGTGGCCACCCAGATTTTGCCGAAATGATCTTCAGTAAGAGCAACTATTGAACTGGAAGGAAGTGTGTTCTGAACATCCTGTTCATGAAAGAAGGTTTTAAAATGGTATCCATCAAATCTATTCAGTCCATTGTAAGTACCAAACCACATAAAACCTTTATGATCCTTCAAAATACAAAGAACATTATCATGGCTTAAGCCATTATCTGTGGTATAATGCTCAAAGGAATAATGGTAAGACTGAGTAAAGCCAGCACTGCTCATCAAAATGAGTAAGAGAAAATAGCAAAAAGATAGTTGATTACTTCTCATAAACTTATTAGTCCTGGTTCAGTCTTCTGCCTCCCTTTAGCCAAACGAAGTAAATTCCACCTGGATTCTTTATAACATCTTCATGTGATGAGGAGGCCAAATATTTCACATCTAGATGTGAGTAAGAGCCTATGGACTGCAATCTACTTTTGTGTAGTTAATATAATGAAATTCCAGCTAACGTAGACTGACTCGCATCCCATCCCATTAAAACTAATTGCCGATCCAGCGAAAACAAGGCAGGTATGACCAAAAATAAATTGTCTGTAAACCACACCTAAACAATACTACATAAAATGAAAAAGCAATTCATCACTGTAGCAACAGTGACTTTTATCTCTTTTGCCTCTATGGCCCAATTTAAACAACAACCCGTACAAGGTATGCCCCAAACGGCTGGTGGGCAGATGCCCGGAATGTCTGAAAAACAGATGAAGGCAATGAAGCCTAAGGTAGGAATCAAGGTAGGCTATAATTATGCTAAACTCGCAGGCAGTAGCATGCAAAGCTTTAATCCTAAAGGCCATAGTGGATTTATGGTATCAGGGTTCTATGCCACTGGTCAAACGGGGGTAGGTTACCGCTCAGAACTCATCTTCTCCCGCCAGGGCTTCTCTTATGACGACAATGGCAAGATGCAGAATATTGGACAAGACTACATCTTTATGCCACATCTCACTACCTTTTCCATTGGACGGTTTGTTCAATTACAAGCAGGAATGCAGGTTGGCTATCTTATCAGCGCAACAAAAACTTCTGATCAGAAATCTACAACAGGTACAGACGACCAGGTTAACGTAACTGATTATATGAATAGAATCGATTATGGCGCTACTGGTGGAATAGAAGTCTATCCTTTTGCCGGTATTATCATCGGTGGTCGATATAACATGAGCCTTGGCAAAATGTATAAGCAGGATTATACGGCTCCTACAACAGGGAATATCCCAATGCCTTCACCATTTCCTTTCAATCCATCAGATGTAAAAACGAAAAACGCAGTAATCCAAATCTTCGTAGGATATAAATTTTAGGCAAGCAGTTATAACTGTAATTACAGATTTCCTTTCCTAAAGACACCCTTTGAATACAGTGTATTTAAACGAAATCGTTTATTATGAGAAAGGTTTTCTTAAGAACAATCCTGGTATTTCCTCTCTACCTGGTACAACCTGGAAGTGTAAATGGAAATAATCCAGGATGTGCTGCACATCGGTTTTCCGAAGTTAAACAACAAAAAAATATTGAAAACGTAAGAATTCGAAAGAATCAGGCTTCATCCTTAACCATAACCGCGTTTCCGGACCTGTACCCTGCAGATGCCCTGGCAGGCATAGGACACCTGGTATTCTTTCCTCCTATAAATCATTTGAAAGCGCCTTGCAAAGGTTCTCTTGTGAAGAGTAAGAAATCTGTGCCTGCCACAACAAACCTCAGAATAAGTGAAGAACCGGCTAAGACCACTTTTATGTTCATACTAGCATCAGTACTCACATTTATAGGTACTGCCCGATTTGCAACTACAGTTCGATTCTATGATAAGTATCCCTCTTTTCATCATAGTAAGAATGAATGATACGGCTGAGCCTTATAGCTCAACAACACAGGAGTAATACATATCAGCGCTTTTTCTGACCTACATCAGGTGTTCTCTGGTTTAATGAAATTACTTTCAGTGATCACCTTAAACCATAATTAATTATGAAATCTACAATGAAGGCACTTGTTTATGGTGGCATTGGGAAAATTGAATTCAAAGAAGTTCCGGTGCCAAAAATCGACAAGCCAACAGATGCTATTATTAAAGTAACCAAGACAACCATTTGCGGTACTGATTTAGGAATACTCAAAGGCAAAGTACCCACTGTTCAACCCGGCACTACATTAGGTCATGAGGGTGTTGGAATAGTTGAAGAAGTGGGTGGATCAGTAAGAAACTTCAAGAAAGGTGACCATGTAATCATTTCCTGCATTACTTCTGATGGTTCCTGTGAATATTGCAAGAAAGGGATGTATGCTCACTGTGAAGATGGTGGTTGGATACTTGGTCATCTAATTAATGGGACACAAGCCGAGTATGTACGGATACCACATGCTGACAATAGTTTACATGCTATCCCTCCGGGAGTTGATGAAGAAGCACTGGTGATGTTAAGTGACATACTTCCTACCGGTTATGAAATTGGTGTATTAAATGGCCGAGTAAAACCCGGAGACACTATTGCAATCGTCGGATCAGGACCTATTGGCTTAGCTGCACTATTAACAGCTCAATTCTTTTCACCTGCTAAGATTTACATGGTTGACCTGGATGATAACAGGTTAACTATTGCAAAACGCTTTGGAGCTACCGATACAATCAATTCAGGGAAGGAAGATGTTTTAAAGAAGATTATGGCTGAAACCAAAGATGGAGTTGATGTAGCTATTGAAGCTGTTGGACTTCCCGCCACATTTAACGTCTGCCAGAGCATCATCAGACCGGGGGGAAATATTGCTGTTGTTGGTGTTCATGGCCACAGTGTTGACTTCGAGCTGCAAAGGCTATGGATTCAAAACATCACTCTTACTACCGGATTGGTAAGTACTAACACCACTCCAATGCTGTTGAAGAATGTAGCTTCCGCAAAACTGGAACCTAAGAAGTTAATTACTCACCACTTCCTGCTCCAGGATATTATGGAAGCTTACCAGGTATTTGGCAATGCTGAAAAAGAAAAAGCACTGAAGGTTATTATTGAAGCAGAAAGCATCAGCAAACTCGATACTGCTGTCGCTGAAAAACAAGAAAAGATGCTTGCCTAAGCAGCAAATGATCTTTAATAAATGAAGAGGGAAGCTCTTGACTTCCCTCTTTTTTTATACCCTCTGTTTCTAAAACTATTAAAATACTTCCTCCGGGAGTTGAACCCTTTCGATTATAGTCATTTATCTAAGTTTTAGATCTTTAGAATGTTGAATGTCCTCACGATTTTCTTCCCTCTTACCTATTCACCATTCACTCCTACTGGTCATTTATTGTTTTACCATTGTGTTGTACAAGGTATTCAACTTGTACATCTTTTTAATATTGTCCAATGTCAGAAGGTCTTCATCATTCTTGAACGTTTCGTAAATGACACCCTGGAACTTTTTATTATCCCTAAAAGCTTTTCTCAGGTTATCTTTTGTTAATTCCCTCGGGTTATCGTTTATATTCCTTGTAAAGAAGAAATTGGTAATAGGAGCACGCTCACGTGGGTCAGTACCGGGGCGTGTATATTCATAAATAAGGAGATCCTGGCCGGGATTCAGAATCCTATAGCTGTTATTATCAACAAACCTGAAATCTTCTCCTTTATTGTTCCGGTATCCAAAAACATCATCCTTATTGAGGGTAATTGTTTTTCCCTGGTAAGTTACTTTAACCTGGGATGCGTCAAGGAATACAAAATCATTGATCTTCTCTGATACATTGTAGCTGGTTGCATAATTAAGCTTCTGAGCTTTGTAATCATCAGCAGTCATATATATACCACTTTGATTCATTTGTGCAGTAACTGCTACACTCAGAAGTAAAAAACAGCTTGTTAGTAATTGCATTGCGAAGTTCTTTTTCATACATTTTTATTTAATAGTTTAGAAGCAATCGGCAGATTTGATAATAGAATAAGATGTAGCATAACTACTTAACATTTAATCACATAGCTTTTGCAGAAGGCCCATTTCAACTGAGATGCGAACAGAAGTTAATGTGAAAGGAAATAGCAAGCTTAACAACCTGTCATCTCAAAATTGAGGGTGTAAAACTACTAGCAAGTATTTTGGCCAACAATGACAGCAATCAGACTATATAGTGATGATCATCATCAATATGGATGCATTAAAAAAAAATCGCGTTGCAGAACGGAATTTCTCAATAAAAAATCTTGTAAATCAGTAAAAAGCATTCTGTTGCCAATCAAGTTATTTTTAAATGCAACTTCTGATCTCCCATTTTCAGGTCTGCTCAAGATGAGATAAGTGCGTTTTTTTGCAATTCATCATAATAGAAATAAGTCACCGCTGCCACGCAGTTACTATAGGGTTTGCATGGAGTTAGTATGGAGTTACCATGGAGTTTGTCCATGCTAACTCCATGCATAGTCCATGCAGAAGCCATGCAAATTTTGAGGATTCTGTAGATGCAGTAGCCTTCAAGAATTTGAAATCAACAGGTAAAAAAAATCCCGCCATAAGAGCGGGATTCAATTAAATAGTTTAAGAGCTTTACCGGAGATCAACAACTTCAACTCCGGGGTAACTGCCTTTATTAAAGCTAAAAGAGGCATCTGAAACGGAGGATGTCGGTTTCAGGCTGGTAATAGTATAGCTGTAACGGCCACCTGATTTTTCAAGAAAGCGTGCACTGTAGATTGTGTTTGCTTTTTTGTCAACCAGCACATAAACCTTATGATAAGGCTTTGACTTATCAGTTGGCGTTAACTCTATTTCCTGTACTGTTTTACCAGCTTCCTTCCTTTCGCCATTCAGCTTATAATAAAAATCCCTGTCATAAAAGTTGGTGAACAACTTTTGAGGTGTCATTGCATTGGGATTGGCATCCACATTATTTACTGTCACTTCCTTTGCTGATTTGTCATAGTTCCATACCGTTCTTCCGTCTGAAAAGATCTCTACACCATCCATGGAAACTTTATACTTGTTTCCTTTCATAGCTACAGAACCTTTCTTTGTAGATAAGGTCTTTCCTTGTGCATTCTCAACTTTGTAAGTGAAAGTTGCCTGGGGAGATTTGAAGCTTTTGAAATGGGTGCTTACAGCGTCTAATATTTTCTTTGCGTCCGGATCGTTTTGTGTTGGATTCTTGCCTTGTGCCGAAGCAAATAAGACCATAGAAGCCACACTTAAAAGGGTAACAAATTTCTTCATAGATATCCTATTTTAATTAAGAAATCGCGGCAAAGATAGCCGCTTATAGGCAGTAAATGCTCAAGGTACGTACCGATAATGAGGGCCGAAGAGTTTCTTAACACTAGCTTAGTGTTTCCAGTATTTCATTAAGTTCTGCTTCTGTTTTTATTAACACTTCTCTTGCTTTACTACCGAGATTCGGACCTACTACGCCGGCTACTTCGAGTTGATCCATGAGGCGACCTGCCCGATTGTAACCAAGTTTCATACGACGCTGCAATAATGAGGTGGAACCTACCTGGTTTTGAACAATCAAACGTGCTGCTTCCTCAAACATCTGGTCACGTTCACCCATATCCAATTCTTTTCCTTCGATATCTCTTTCGTCTGTGTACTCAGGTAATAGAAACGCCTGCGGATAGCCTCTTTGATCAGATATAAATTCAACAACCCTGTCTACTTCGGGGGTGTCAACAAAGGCACACTGCAAACGTGTAATCTCTCCATTGTGGGAGATCAGCATATCACCCTTACCGATTAATTGTTCCGCACCACCTGCATCAAGTATAGTACGTGAGTCAATCTTGGAGGAAACCTTAAAGGCAACACGCGATGGGAAGTTTGCCTTAATGGTACCCGTTATGATATTTACAGAAGGACGCTGAGTAGCAATAATGAGGTGAATACCAACAGCACGCGCCAATTGAGCCAGGCGTGCAATAGGCATCTCAATCTCTTTTCCTGCCGTCATAATAAGATCGGCAAATTCATCTATCACCAACACAATGAAAGGAAGGAACTGGTGGCCTTTTTGGGGATTAAGACGACGTTTGATAAACTTCTCATTGTACTCCTTTATGTTCCTCGCGCCTGCTTCTTTTAAAAGATCATAGCGGTTATCCATTTCAATACACAAAGCATTCAGTGTATTGATAACTTTCTTTGTATCAGTGATGATAGCTTCTTCTTCCCCGGGTAATTTAGCGAGAAAATGTTTTTCAATGGCCCTGTAAATACTGAGCTCCACCTTCTTCGGATCAATCAGTATGAATTTCAACTGGGAAGGATGTTTTTTATACAACAGAGAAACCAAAACCGCATTCACTCCCACCGACTTACCCTGGCCGGTAGCACCTGCCATTAACAAGTGTGGCATGGATGCGAGATCAACTATGAAATTTTCATTATCAATCCTCTTTCCTATGGCAATGGGTAAACTGTAATTGTTGTGTGTAAACTTCTCGGAAGACAACAGTGTTTTCATACTAACTATTGACTTCTTCACGTTGGGCACTTCTATTCCGATGGTTCCTTTCCCCGGTATCGGCGCTATGATACGTATTCCGAGTGCTGCAAGACTTAGGGCAATGTCATCTTCAAGGTTTTTGATCCTGGATATACGCACTCCAGGTGCGGGCACTATTTCATACAATGTAACGGTAGGCCCTACAGTAGCACTGATCTTTTGAATGGTAATATCATAATTCTTCAGTGTACTCAGGATTTGGTTCTTATTTGCTTCCAACTCTGCCGGGTCCTGTACAATCTTCTCGCTTCCGTGGCTATTTAAAAGATCCAGTTTAGGGTATTTATAATCCCTGAGATCTAAGGTGGGTTCATAAGGAGGGAGATCAGAATAATCCTTTTCTGCTTTTTCTTCATCCTCTTCTTTACCAGGTATTTTAATCTCCAATTCCACATCTTCAGCAGGCAGTACAACTGCAGGTTTGCCCATATTGATAGGCAATGGCGTTTCAGGTTCTATTAATGCTTCTTCTTCCCTGTGCAAAATATCATCAACTATATCATCAACTACAGGATCTTCCGATGGCTCTACTATTCCTTCTGTCTCTTCTTTTTCTATGATTCTGAAGGGACTTTTAGTTGGTTCATTCCCTTCAATAGTCAATATCATCCCGCCCTCGCCATGTAATGCGTTTTCCTTTCCTGCATAAAGATCATTGATAGTAGTTCCCCCAAATGCCGGCAAGAGTTCATCATCTTCCTTTGCAGCTTCCTCATTTTCAGGCAGGCCGGTTGCAGGAAGGTCATTACCTCCAGTTCGTTTTTCCGGCCACTTAAACGAAGGATTAAATTGCCATACCAGGTAACTAAATGCAACAACTAATAACAATACTGCAGTACCGATGGTACCAAGGAAATTCACCAGCCAGTCGCTCAGCATATTTCCTACATGTCCCCCGTAAGGAAAAGAATCTGCAGCATTGGGTAGCACAAAAGCAAATACTACTGAAGCGATAACCAGCCCGATAGTAACATATTTAAGATTGCGGGTTACCGAGAATACTTTCGTTTCAAATAATAGGTTTACCCCCAACACGAAAAAGAAAGTACAGAAAAGAAAAGAGGCTAAGCCGAACCCGTTAAATATGATATTATGTGATACATAGGCACCGAGTCGTCCAAGCAGGTTAGAAACAGTGTTTGATCTGTCGTTGTCAATCAAAAAGCCGGCACCCCTGTTCAGTACCTGCGACTGATCTTCTCTCCATGTAAATAAATAAGAGGCAAAAGCTATGAACAGGAATATAGAAATCAATAAAGAACTGATACCAATGATCTTCCGGGTACGTTCGTCCTTTGTCAGCTCCTTGATATTTACTTTTTCTTCACGGTCTTTCTTAAATTGCCCAGGATCCGCCGTTGTTTTTTTGGCAGGTTTATCCTTCTTCTCAGGTTTTTCAGCAGCCGCTTTAGGTGTAGTGGACTTCTTTAGCTTGTTAGCCATAAAACAAAGATAATATTCCACCCGATGAAATTCAGTACAGGCGGGAGTTCCCTGAAAAATAATGAATTATTTATTTAGAACGCCTATTATCAACAATAACCACCCTATAATAAAAAATAATCCTCCAACAGGGGTAATAATACCAACGGCTGTCGGTACTATTTTATTGAACGCGTTAAGAGAAACTATCAGGTATAAAGAACCCGAAAAGCAGATGATACCCGCAATGAAGAACACACCGGAATAGGTGATGAATCCATTAGACAATCTTTCCGACAAAATGCCTAGCAGTAAAAGAGCCAACGCATGGTACATTTGATATTGAACCCCGGTTTGGTAGGTCGCCACCGTTTCAGGTGGAACAATCTTTTTCAATCCATGCGCTCCAAAAGCGCCCAGGGCTACGGCAAGGCCACCTAAAACTGCTGCTATAACTAAGAATATCTTATTCATGTAGTTTATTTAACCGTGAAAGATCTTCTGTATTAAAGTATCTAAGGTAATCTCCTCTTCATTGATAAATACATCCGCCTGCTGATAGAAGATCTTGCGATCAGCATATTTCTTAATAATGAACGGCCTGAGTTGATTATCCGGGATAGCTTTCACCAATGGCCGCTGCTCTTTTTCTTTTAGAAGACGGTTATATAAAGAATCTGTAGTGCTGTGTATCCACACGGTAGCACCGCTTTTTTTCATATAATCTATATTGTTGAAGAAACAGGGAGTGCCGCCTCCACAGGCCATTACAAAAGTTTCATGGCTCTCTGTGAGCAGGTGCAATACATCCTTTTCCAGCATACGAAAATATTCCTCACCCAATTCTGCAAAGATCTGGGGGATTTCCTTTCCTTCCCGTTCTACGATCTTCTCATCAAGATCAAAAAAAGGGATTTGGAGTTTCTGGCTCAATAGCTTGCCCCAATGCGTCTTTCCACATCCCATAAAGCCTATCAGGAAGATCTTCATATTCTGTTGTTATTCGTGCGCAAATCTAGTTATGAATGGTTAATGGTGAATAGTGAATGAGTAATATTGAATGTCGCAGCTATTAGCCGGAGCCTTCTTGCAGCTATCGTGCAAAGCTCTCATACGCAGTTGATACGGAGTTGAGACGCAGTTGAGACGCAGTTAACAGTGTGTCAACTGCGTCTCAACAGTGTATCAACAGTGTATCAACTGCATATCTACTCTATAGAAGATCCTTACTTGTACGGCCCTCTATTTATTTAAAAGCATTGAACCCGGTTATATCCATACCGGTAATAAGCAAATGGATATCGTGGGTGCCTTCATAAGTGATCACACTTTCGAGGTTCATCATGTGGCGCATGATGCTGTATTCGCCGGTTATACCCATACCTCCCAGCATTTGACGGGCATTGCGGCAGATGTTCGAAGCTATTTCACAGGAATTTCGCTTAGCCATGGAAACCTGCTGCGCAGTGGCTTTCCCTTCATTCATCAGCGAACCCAGTCGCCAGTTAAGCAATTGAGCCTTTGTAATTTCGGTGAGCATTTCGGCAAGCTTCTTTTGCTGCAATTGAAACGCACCTATTGGCTTGTCGAACTGTATACGTTCTTTGCTATACCGCAATGCAGTATCATAACAATCCATTGCTGCACCCACGGTTCCCCAGGCAATGCCATAACGTGCTTTTGTAAGGCAGGAAAGAGGTCCCTTCATTCCTTTTACATTTGGAAGAATATTTTCTTTCGGGACTTTCACATTGTCGAAAACCAATTCACCGGTAGCACTGGCACGCAGGCTCCACTTACCGTGAGTAGTTGGCGTTGAAAATCCCTCCATGCCTCTTTCCAATATAAGACCATGTACCTCTCCTGCTTCATCTTTTGCCCACACTACAGCTACCTGGGAGAAGGGCGCATTGCTGATCCACATTTTACTTCCGTTCAGTACCACGTGGTCTCCAGCATCTTTATAGCTGCTAAGCATCCCGGCAGGATTACTTCCATGATCAGGTTCTGTGAGGCCAAAACAGCCAAGCCATTCACCTGTTGCCAGCTTTGGAAGATATTTATTCTTCTGCTCCTCACTGCCATATGCATAAATAGGGAACATGACCAATGAACCCTGAACAGATGCGGTGGAACGCACACCGCTATCTCCCCTTTCAAGTTCCTGCATCATAAGGCCATAACTGATGTAGTCGAGTCCTCCTCCTCCATATTCAGGTGGTATTGTGGGACCAAAACAGCCCAGGTCACCCAACTCCTTCACGATATGGGTTGGGAATTCAGCCCGTTGAGCATAATCCTCTATGATGGGTGATATGTGTTTTTTTACATAGCTTCTTACGGTCTCTCTTATCAGTTTATGCTCTTCTGTGAGTAACTCATCCACACCAAAATAATCAGGAGATTGAAATAGATCTGTAGCCATGCAACAAAGATAACGGGGGTTGGGGGTTTTGAGTTTGATGTTTGAGGTTCCCGGTTTGGGGTTTGGTGTTTTGTGTTTGGTGATGAGGTTTGTTCTTATCGCTTTACATTAGCTTACATTATTATGTAAGTAGCAGCCATATCTTTTTATATTGTTAACTATTAACCACAGTTCTGCAACAACGCCAAACTCCAAACCTCAAACCCCAAACAGAAACTAAAATGCTTTAATTTCGGCGCTCAAATAAACTGCACAAACAACATGGCTGAAGTGATATTGATGCCCCGGCTGAGTGATACAATGACTGAAGGTGTTATTGCAGCATGGCATAAAAAAGTTGGCGATACTGTAAAAAAGGGCGATCTGTTGGCAGATGTTGAAACAGATAAAGCAACGATGGAGCTTGAAAGTTATAAGGATGGCACCCTGTTACACATTGGAGCAGATAAAGGTGGTAAACTACAGGTGAATGATCTTTTGGCAATCATTGGCAACCCGGGTGAAGATATATCTCAACACCTCAAGGGAGGTGCACAACAAGAGCAAAAGAAAGAAGAAACTGCTCCTCAACCAAAGCAGGAAGCACCAGCGGAACAACCTAAGGCAGCTCCGGCGGAACAACCTCAGGCAGCACCTTCCGGATCAATGGACCTGAGCAAGATGGAAGAAGTAGTATTGATGCCAAGATTGAGTGACACCATGACCGAAGGTGTAATAGCATCCTGGCATAAGAAGGTGGGTGATGAAGTAAAGAAAGGAGATGTTCTCGCTGACAT
>JBLNAY010000233.1:0-7742 GCA_050259715.1 Candidatus Dadabacteria bacterium | reverse complement strand
GGAGCTGTACCTAACTTACTGGAGAATACCCTTGCTACATCCTCCTTGCTTTTGTGCATAGCAGGAGTAACAATGTGATAGGGAGGTTCACCATCTAATTGCTGGATATATTCACCAAGATCTGTCTCAACACTTTCAATATTGTTTTTCTGCAGGAATTTATTGAGATGAATTTCCTCCGTCACCATGCTTTTACTCTTGACTATGGAGGTGCAATTCTTCGCTTTGCAGATCTTCAGAATTTCAGATTGCGCATCTTCAACTGTTTCGGCCCATAGTACCTTTGCTCCTCTTTTGGTAATCTCCGCTTCGAAATTTTCCAGCTGTTTATCGAGGTCATTGATGGCTTTCCATTTTGCATTCTTAGCCTTTTCCCTCGCGAGGTGAACGTTGGTGAATTGGGTCTTACCTAAAGGTACGACTGCATTGTACCTCGATATGTTGAAGTTGATCTTACGTCGATGTTCCCGGTCAGCAGCTTTCACAGTACTTTTCGCATGAAACAAAGATGACTGTTCAGACATGGGCTTGTATTATTTTGCTTCCTCATAGTACTCTACAGCCACCTGGTGCAAAGCATTATAGAAATCTTCTCCAAACTTACGAATCAAAGCTTCTTTTAGAAATTCATATACCGGTAATTTTAATTTTTTCCCGAGAGTGCAGGCTGCATTGCAAAGAACTTCCCTTGGCTCATAGTTCAGCATTGTATATTCTTTGCTTTTGGTGGTCTTGATGGGATATAAATGACAGCTGATGGGTTTCTTCCAACCGAGTTTCCCATCATTATAGGCTTGCTCTATAGCGCATTTGATGATACCTTTTTCATCCCTATAGCCATAAGCACAGATCTTACCGTCAACTGTAGGGGTTACCCATCCAAACTCCCTGTCGTAAGAGTATTTGCCTATACGCTTAATTTCTGCCAATCCTTCCCGTGACAAATAAGGTTTTATAACTTCAAAGTGCTCATCCAACATCTTTTTTTCATCTTTTTCAAGAGGAGCACCTGCATCTCCGTCTTCACAGCAGCCGCCTTTACACTTTGAGAGGTCACAAACAAACTTAGCTTCAACCACATCATCACTTACCAGGATATTGTCTATTTCAATCACAAGAATGGAATTTTGGCAAAGGTAGGGGCCAGGAGTTGCTATGAGGACCATCGGGTAATCAATTAAACAAACATTAAATATCAGGAGGTAGATTCCCGGGAAGCTTGCCTGGGGTAAACAAGGGTTTAATATTAAGTTGGAAGCAGGTCTGTAAAGGGTTTGAACGGCTTTAGCAGGGTGTAAAGCCGTTCTAAAGCCGTTCAAACTCCATACAAACCCTATGGGAACTCTATAGAAACCCTATGCGAAACCTACAGGAATTTCGACTCATAACAATAGCAGCTCCGCCTTGTAGTTGATTATTCCTGTTTATGCCCTTATTTCCACCTCAGAGTGTTGATAAGGTGGCGCAGGTCTTCTTTTAAATAGTTATTTACCGGGCGCAGGGAATCTTCGTTGGGAGTGGCTGAAAAATAAAGTGCTCCCCTTAAGAAATGTTTCACGGAATCGGTAGCAAAAAACTGGTTGCCGGTTGCAGCATTACCTCTTAAGGTAAAGTAAACCCCGCTCACATGGTAGGGCGTTTTAAAGGCGTCTGATTCTATGGCTGATGCCCTGTAAGTATGCTGTTTATAGGACATAGTAAACGCATCATTAACAAGAGAATCAAACTTATGCTTGCGTATATCTTTATAGCTTAAGTGAATACGTGCATTAAAGCGCGGAAGATCTATATTGATCCAATAAGGATTTTCAGCTTTCTGTTCGAAGAATAAAGAATCCTGGATAATGTTTCCATAAACAGGGTATTCGAAACTGTACGGGAATCCTGCTGTGTCGAAGACACGGTACTGCTTTAGAGGAAGGTCGATCTTAAAGTATCCTTTAGGTTTTTGTGTTGAGATGGAATTATCGCCGCATGAAAACAGCACCAACAAACCAGCGACCAGCAATATTGATCCGAATATCTTAACGTTCATTCTTGTGAATATTGATAAACACCTTCACTGTCTTAATACGGTTCTTCTCTATTTCAAGCACAGTGAATTCAAAATCACCTGCCACTACTTTGTCATTGACAGCCGGGAACTTACCGGCTAATTCAAGCACCAGTCCTGCAAGAGAATCACTTTCACCTTTTACTTCATCGAAGGTATCAATGGACAGGCGCAAGGCACGACAAAGATCATATAGCAACATCTTGGCGTCAACAACATAGTTTGATTCATCTAACTGCCTGATGGCATTTTCCTCCTCGTCAAATTCATCCTTGATGTCTCCAATGATCTCTTCCAGGATATCTTCCATCGTAACTATCCCGCTCGTACCTCCGAATTCATCTACTACCACCGCAAAGTGAATACGCCTGGTCTGGAATACGTTCAACAAGTCTTTAATAAGCTTGGTTTCCGGAACAAACAATGTCGGCCGGATAAGAGAATGCCAGTCGAACTGTTCTGCATGAACGAATTGCAATAGGTCCCTGGTATTTAAGATTCCCACTACACTATCCAGGTTCTCTTTATAAACAGGAAGTCTTGAATAATGTAATTCTTCTATCTTCCTTATTACCTGCGGCATGGGAAGGTTATAATCTATTCCATTCACATCAAGGCGAAACCGCATGATCTGCTTCACAGAAATGTTGCTGAATTTGATAATCCCTTTCAGAATGTTTTTCTCCTCTACACTTGTCTGCACATTATTGATATCTATAGCATCATCCAGCTCTCTCATACTTGTGGCTTCCGAATCGGTAGCGCCGCTGGAGGTATTGATGGTATCAGCGATGGACACCATCTTCAGGCTTATTTGCCGTAATAATAAGTGCAAAGCTTCTACAGTAGCAGAAACAGTATAGGCAAATCGCAAGGTATCCTGAGTCGCCCATAGTTTAGGAAGGATCTTTCCAAAGAATACCAGTATGAAGGCAATGATCACCACCTTCACTAACAGGTTAAGATTGATGGTAACCAGGAAATGCACCGGTGGTATGCTAAGAAAAGGACTTAATAAAAAATTCAACAGGATTATGATACAGATGTTGAAAACGCCCGCACTAATCAACAAGGAGGCATAGACAGCTTTACGCTCATCAAGCAAAGTGGTGATCCTCTTTGCTGCCGGGTGTTGTTTGGTCTTGAGAATGTTGATCTCCTTTGTTTGTAGGGAAAATAAAGCTACCTCCGCTCCGGATACAATAAAGGAGAGTAATAGTAATACCAGTAATAAGAGTACTAAAAAAATAACCTTTTCAGGTGCTACCGTTTGGATAATCTGTGCAAGTGTATGTATGTAGATGTCCGACGAATAATCCAACGCTTAGGTTTTACTCCAAAAATACTTTACAGAATTGCTATTATATAGTTTAGTTATTAAAAAGAAAGATCCTCATCTGGTGGTGGAGGTGGTTCATGCCCGGGAATATCTTCTGTTCCTGTTTCAGGATGATAGCCGCCCGATGATGCACCTGCATCTGTACGTTTGTCCAGCATGATCAGGTTATCGCCTACTACCTCTGTAGCAAACTTGCGATTGCCTTCTTTATCTTCCCAGCTTCTTGTTCTTAATCTACCTTCTATATAAACAAGACTGCCTTTGTGTAAATACTTCTGGGCTAGTTCGGCCAGCCCGCGCCAAAGAACTACTGTATGCCATTCAGTTTGAGAGATCAGTTTACCAGAACGATCTTTGAATGTCTCAGTTGTTGCCAATGGGAATTTGGCCACTCCAATATTTCCTTCTAAGAACTGTACATCCGGATCTTTTCCCAGGTTTCCGATAAGCATAACTCTATTAACTCCTCTCATACACTTGAATTTATCTTATTAATTATAATTCCCCTGACTGTTCCTTCTGGTAAATTTAGAAAAGTTAATCAAATTTTCTGCCAGCGATCGGTATTTAGAGTTGTTTATTAAGTAATTGCAGCTGTTTAGGAAAGGCTAACCGGGCCAGTTCTTTTTCGGTTATCCATTCATAATCATGCAGTACGGGCTTCGTGGGCAGTTCAACCTGGTAGATTTTAAAATGAATCAACTGATGAGATAACTTTTGCACACAGCTACTAACCGGGTTCAATACAATACTATCCGGCAGTTTTATTTCTTTATGAAGCTGCATTTGGACTTGCTTTAAACTGGCTGCTTTTTCGCTCTCCATTAAGTAATATTCATACAAATGCTGCCAGATGTCTTTTTGCTGCCTCTGGCGGACTGCAATCCTATTATTATACCTGAATAAAATGTAATTCAAGTATCTATTACGAACAGCGACTTTCTTTTCCTTTACTGGTAAATCCAATACAGTACCTGCATTATAGGCGAGGCAATCTTGTTTAAAGAAACAAACTTCACATAAAGGCAGGGGCTTACATATCACCGCACCAAAGTCCATTATCGCCTGGTTGTAAAGGGCTGCTTTTTTGGGTGGAAGAAGGTTTTGAGCTACCCGGTTGAAATAATCTTTACCCTTTCCAGTATCAATGGGCTTATTGCAATTGAAGATCCTTGAATAGACTCTGAATACATTTCCATCTACAACAGGATGGGCCGAATTGTAGGCGAAGGAAGCTATTGCAGCGGCCGTATAAGGCCCGATGCCTTTCAACTGAAGGATATCATGGTAATCAACCGGGAAGTTTCCATTGTGCTTAGAAGCGATTTCACGCGCAGTAAGAATGAGGTTACGGCAACGGGAGTAATATCCAAGACCTTCCCAAAGCTTAAAGATGTCATTATCAGGTGCATCAGCTAATTGCTGAATAGTTGGATACGAGTGAATAAATCCCTGGTAATACGACATCCCCTGCTCCACCCTTGTTTGCTGAAGGATGATCTCGCTCAACCAGATTTTATAAGGATCCTTTTCTTCTTTCCAGGGCATTTTACGATCATTTTCCCGGCTGTTCCATGTCAAAAGCCTGCGGGTAAAAAGAATTCCTTTTTCCTCTTGAATGGGTGTTAAAACGCTGTTTGCTGCATGGCTTGACATATCTTCTATAAATAATTTTTATAGATAGTTGACTATCATTGATTTTTATGTTATATTGTCTTCAAAATTCACCAAAATTTTGCTATGAGAAAGGCAGATTTAGTCAACCAGATTTCTGAAAAAACAGGTATCCCAAAGGTGGATGTCTTAATGACTTTAGAAACAATGTTCAGGGAAATCAAAGACTCCCTGTCTAAAGGAGAGAACATATATATCAGGGGATTTGGAAGCTTTATAACAAAAAAACGAGCTGCTAAAATAGGCCGTAATATTAAAAAGAATGTAGCTGTACACATTCCCGAGCATTTCATTCCAGCTTTCAAGCCTGCAAAAGAGTTTGTAGCCGATGTGAAGAAAACTAGCTTAGTAGATTAACTTTGCGAAAATTTTACTGTGAAAAGAGCCCAGTGGATCACTATTGGAGGTGCTATTTTATTAACTATACTTCTCTATACAACTACAAAAGATCGATTATTTGGTGAAAGAAAAGTAAAAACTACACCGCCGGTTGCCCATGTTTCTCATGAGGGACTTTCCACAGACAGTGTTCTTTATTATTCAAAGAGGAACCTTACAAAAGAGCAGGTTGAGCGTTTAAACCAGTTGGAAAATGGCATTTCCAGGGGAGATGTAGCTGCTCAAAAACTAACCTCCTATCACCAGTTGGCTCACTTCTGGGCTGATTCCGCAAAGCTGTTTGCCCCTTATGCTTTCTATACCGGTGAAGCAGCCCGATTGGAAAATTCAGAAAAATCCCTCACATTTGCAGCCCATTTGTTTTTGGACAACCTTACAAACGAGGAAGATCCGAGATTAAAACAGTGGGAAGCTTTTCAAGCTAAGGATTTGTTTGAGCGGTCTTTGAAACTTAACCCGTCCAATGATTCATCCAAAGTAGGCCTGGGTGCTACTTACCTGTTTGGTGGAATAGAGATGCCGATGCAGGGAATACAAATGATCAGGGATGTTGTGCAGAAAGATCCAACCAATGTATACGCGCAAATGACCTTAGGAAGAGCGAGTGTTCTTTCCGGTCAAATGGATAAAGCGGTAGAGCGTTTCCAAACGGTCATTAAGATGCAACCGGCAAATGCGGAAGCGGTTTTACTTTTGGCAGATACCTATGACAGGATGAATAACAAACCGGCCGCTATCGAATGGTATGAGAAAAGTTTGCCTTTGATACCGAACCCGGAATATAAATCTGAAGTGACGAAAAGAATAAACGAGTTAAAGAAATAAACATTAAATAAATTAATTTCTAATTATGCCTTGTGGTAAAAAAAGAAAGCGTCATAAAATTGCGACGCATAAGCGTAAAAAAAGATTAAGAAAGAATCGTCATAAGAAACGTAAATAGGTTCTTTGAAATAACCGGGAACTACGGTTCCCCGGTTTATCTATTTTATTGCTGATTGCTGTAGTACCGGTTGAAATTCCCATCAATTTGCCTTCCTTAATATCAATCTAACAATCTGTAACAGCAATTCACCATAAGCATGTAAAAACGCTTAAGTAATGTGAACAAGGAATTGATCATCAACTCTACTCCGTTGGGGGTAGAAATTGCCTTATTAGAAGACAAAAAGTTAGTAGAGCTACACAGCGAAAAGACGGATGCCCGTTTTGCAGTAGGCGATCTCTATTTAGGGAAGGTTAAGAAACTTATACCAGGCCTGAATGCCGCTTTCGTAGATGTAGGCTTTGAAAAAGATGCCTTCCTCCATTATACGGATCTAAGTCCGTATGCCCGGTCATTACTCAAATTCACCCAGATTGCTATTAATGACAAAACTCCGGGTGGCTTTGATTTCGGACAGTTCCAGATAGAACCAGAAATTATCAAGACTGGAAAGATTAACGAGGTACTCAGTGGAAAGCCTAACATCCTGGTTCAGATCTTAAAAGAACCTATTGCGGCTAAAGGTCCAAGGTTAAGTTGTGAGATCTCATTGCCCGGACGCTTTATTGTTCTTACTCCTTTCAATGACATCGTAGCAGTATCACGAAAGATTCACTCCGCCGAAGAGCGTAAGAGGCTTCAGCGCATTGTGGAATCTATCAAACCAAAAAACTTTGGTGTTATTGTTCGTACGGCTGCAGAAGGTAAGAACACAGCGGAATTGCATGAAGATCTTTCAGAACTTACCGGCATGTGGAAGAACATCCAGGAGAATCTCGCCGGCGCTGTTGCTCCTGCGAAGATCCTGAGTGAGCAAACAAAAACGGCAAGCATTTTAAGAGACCTGCTCAACGAGGACTTCAACCGAATTGTCACCAGTGATAAAAATATCTACACCGAATCCAGGAACTACATCCAGAGGGTGGCACCTGAGAAAGTGGATATAGTCACCTTCCACTCCAATGGTACTCCTGTCTTCGACCAGTATGGCATTACCAAGCAGGTAAAAGCTTCTTTTGGTAAAACAGTTAATCTTAATAGTGGCGCCTACGTCATTATTGAGCATACAGAAGCACTCCACGTAATAGATGTTAACAGCGGTTATAAAAGTGTAAGCAACAACCAGGAGCAAAATGCACTGGAGACTAACCTGGAAGCTGCCGAGGAAATCGCAAGGCAATTAAGATTGCGTGATATAGGCGGTATCATTGTCGTTGACTTCATTGATATGAAGCTCCCGGAAAACAAGAAAAAGTTGCTGGAAGCTATGGAAGAATACATGAGACCTGATA
>JBLNAY010000232.1:0-28186 GCA_050259715.1 Candidatus Dadabacteria bacterium | reverse complement strand
AAATATATAGGTGTTCATAGCAGCAGTCGCTGAATCGGTAAGAAACGAATCCAATTCATCTACTATATTGATCGCTGTTGTAATGTCTGAGGTATATAGGGGTAAATATTTGCGGTAAGTTGTTCCGCGTATATAGTTAATCAAGGTAATATCATCGGCCTGCAGATCGAACTTACCTACAATTTCCAGCTGATCCTGCATCCACTTGTCCACAGATTCTTCAATCAGTTGCTTTCCCCTGTTTTCAGCCAGGTAGGTTAATAATTCTACTTGTCCAATTCTGCCTAATTCTAATAATTGTTCTTCAGTAAAATGCTTTAAGTGTTCAAGAAGTGGGATTTCAACTGTATAAGACAACTTTAATTGTTCTCTTACCAGGTCATCGACATAATTCTCAAGGAGAAACTTTGAGAAAGCAGGTAAATAAGTGTACCGGTGGTTACGTAAAATGGTGTTATGGGATCTCAAATTATTACGTTGGACTGTTCCGAAATTACAGAAAAGGAGAGAATGTCTGTTGTATCATTTATGTTAATGGCAGAATGCCGTATACAGTTTGACAAAAAAAATAGTGGCCTTGCAGGCCACTATTAAATTATAAAGATTTAAACTCTTACTTATACTGAGGTATAATACTGTTTGCCAGTTCAACAATTTTCTTCAAACCTTCTTCTGGCAAATTGCCATGCTTGAATTCATTCAATACATCAGGTAATTTGTTTTCAAGCTCCATAAGGAAGTGCTCTTCAAATTCTTTCACTTTGCTCACCTTCACATCTCCAAGTAAGCCCTGGGTACCTAAGTAGATAATGGCAACTTGTTTTTCCACCGGCATAGGTGAATATTGCGGTTGCTTAAGGATCTCCACGTTACGTGCACCTTTGTCCAGCACCAATTTAGTTGCAGGATCGAGGTCTCCACCGAACTTAGAGAAAGCTTCCATCTCACGATACAATGCCTGGTCAAGTTTCAGAGTACCAGCAACCTTCTTCATTGATTTGATCTGCGCATTACCACCCACACGACTTACAGATATACCTACGTTAATGGCAGGACGAATACCGGCGTTAAACAGGTTACCTTCAAGGAAGATCTGCCCGTCGGTAATAGAAATAACATTGGTAGGAATGTATGCTGATACGTCACCCGCCTGTGTTTCAATAATTGGAAGTGCGGTTAATGAACCTCCGCCTTTCACCATGTGGCGAATGCTTTCCGGCAGGTCATTCATTTGCCTCGCAACGGCGTCATTGGTAATTACCTTTGCAGCTCTTTCCAATAAACGGCTGTGGAGGTAAAACACGTCACCCGGATAAGCCTCACGGCCTGGAGGACGACGAAGCAATAGGGAAACTTCACGATAGGCTACCGCTTGCTTTGACAGATCATCATAAATGATCAGGGCAGGTCTGCCGGTATCCCGGAAGAACTCACCAATGGCAGCACCTGCAAATGGAGCATAGAACTGCAGTGGAGCCGGATCAGAAGCTGAAGCAGCAACGATAATGGTATAAGCCATAGCACCGGCATCCTGTAAGGTCTTCATCACACCAGCAATGGTAGATGCTTTCTGTCCAGTAGCAACATATATGCAAAACACAGGTTTACCTGCGTCGAAAAATTCTTTTTGGTTGATGATAGTATCAAGGCAGATAGCTGTTTTACCAGTCTGTCTGTCACCGATCACCAATTCCCTTTGACCGCGGCCAATAGGAATCATGGCATCTATAGCCTTAATACCTGTTTGAAGAGGTTCTTTTACAGGTTCCCTGAAGATAACACCGGGTGCTTTGCGCTCAAGTGGCATTTCATAACGTTCGCCCGTAATTGGTCCTCTACCATCAATAGGTTCACCCAATGTGTTCACAACACGACCAACCATACCTTCCCCTACTTTAATAGAAGCAATCTGGCTAGTACGTCTTACTTTAGAACCTTCCTGGAGGTCACCGGTTTCACCCATCAACACCACACCAACATTATCTTCTTCAAGGTTCAACGCGATACCCTGTACACCATTTTCAAATTCCACCAGTTCACCGGCACGTACATTCCCAAGACCATAAACACGGGCAATACCGTCGCCTATCTGTAATACAGTTCCTACTTCTTCCAGGTCAGCGGTAGCATTGAAGCCGCTCAACTGCTGGCGAAGTATAGCACTAATTTCATCTGGTTTTATTTCTGCCATATATTGTAATTAAAATTAAATTTTGAATTTCGAATTCCTAATTTGGAATTATCTCATCTTATAAATAAAGTCGTTGTTCTCAAACTGCCTTGAAATATTCTTCAGATCATAAGCAACACTGGCATCCACCAGCTTATCCCCAGCCTGTAATACAAATCCACCTATAATATTTGGATCCACATGTTCTTCCAACTCTATATTCTGCAGGTTAGATGTCTTCTTTACCTGGTCAATGATTTGCTTTTTCACAGCATCACTTACCGGTGTAGCAGTGGTAAGCTTTACTGTATTTATATCCTTTTCTTTCTTGTATTGTGTAATAAAAGAGGTAATAACCTCAGGCAAGATCATCTCACGGTTCTTTGCAGTTAACAAGTCTACAAACGCACGGGTAAGGTCACTTATTTTTCCCTTTGTAACAGCATTAATAGCTTTCACCTTCAGATCGTTTTTGACCACCGGACTCCGAAGCAACATTAAAAATTCACGGCTTTGTTTTGTAAGCTGCTGTAGGTAAAGCATATCATTATAAACCTGTTCCAGCTGTCCTCTTTCCACAGCCAGGTCAAGTATTGATTTCGCGTATCTCGATGCTACTCTTGGATTCAACATTCTTTTGAGCTTTGAAGCTATTTAACTAAGGTTTACTTCCTTTACTAAGTCCTGGATATGATTCTCCTGTGCCTGTTTATTAGAAAGCTCTTTTCTCAAAACCTTCTCAGTCACCTCAATAACCAGTTTTCCTACCTGGTTCTTTACTTCAGTTAGAGCGGCCATCTTCTGTGCGTTGATTTGTTGTTGTGCCTCTGCTACGATCTTAGCGGCTTCTGTCTTAGCTTGTTCTTTAGCATCAGTAACCAGTTTATCCCTTGTTTCCCGAGCTTCCTTTAACATCTGTGTCCTTTCCTCACGAGCCTTAGCCATCAATTGCTCATTCTCGCTTTTCATCTGTGCCATTTCTGCTTTCATTCTTTCAGCAGTTGCTAATGAATCAGCAATAGTTTTCTCACGTTGGTTTAATGAATTCAATATGGGTCCCCATGCATATTTCTTCAAAATCAGGAATACAATTATAAATGCCAGTAAGGTCCAGAAGATCAATCCAAACGAGGGAGTAAGAAGTTCCATGTGTCTATTTGTAATTTGCTGGTTTAATGTTTAAATAAACTGCACCCTCGGCCCTGTGCTCCAGGTGCAGTATTCTTTTGGTTGAGCTTATACGAACATCGCCAGGATACCTGCGATAACTGCGAAAAGGGCTACCCCTTCAATCAATGCAGCGGTCAGGATCATGTTAGCGCGTATGTCGTTCATAGCTTCCGGTTGACGGGCAATAGACTCTACTGCGCCACGTCCGATCTGGCCAATACCGATACCAGCACCGATAGCAGCTAAACCTGCCCCGATAGCTCCACCTGCATTTGCCCAGGGAACTGTACTCAACAACACGAATAATAAACTCATAAATGGTTCTTTTATATTGATTAAAAAAAGACTATATCAAAACTCCTTCTTCAGGAATAGCATTCGGAGCATGATCACCTGGGTGGTGAGATGTTTCAAATGCCTGTCCCACAAAGACAGCAGTAAGGTTTGCGAATATGTAAGCCTGGATGAAGGCGACCAGTATTTCAATGAAATAGATAAATACAGTAAAAGCAATGGATACTGGTGAGAAGCCCCAACCCACACCTGTGCTCAGGTTACCGAAGATGAAGATCAGTGATATCAAACAGATAATAATAATATGGCCCGCGATCATATTCGCGAAAAGACGTATGATCAAGGCAAAAGGCTTTGTGAATATTCCAAGAATCTCCACCGGGATCATAATAAATTTTACACCCAACGGAACCGGTGGCCAGAAAATGTGCCCCCAATAGTGACCATTACTACTTATTAAGATAACGATGAAGGATATCACTCCTAAAACTAGGGTGAAAGCAATATTACCTGTTACGTTGGCCGTCCCCGGCACCAATGCCACAAGGTTATTTATTAATATAAAGAAGAATACCGTAAGTATATACGGCATATACTTCTTATAACGATGACTCAGATTAGGAATAGCTATTTCGTCCCTTACAAACGTGATCAGCACTTCCAGAAGATTTTGCATGCCTTTGGGAGCTGTGGTTATACCTGTACCCTTTTTATACCGGTTTGCTGCAGCAACAGCAAGCCATACCAACAAAGAAAGCGCTAGCAGCATCTGAACCACATTCCTCGTTAGTGAAAAATCATAAACCTTCACCGTTTCATCAGGAGTACCATCGGCTGCCAGGGGCACAATACTTTCGTTGATCACGCCTTTAAGCTTTTCATCTGAATAACCTTTGGTTTTTAGCCATTCTTTATACTCTTGTGTTACAAGGGCATATCCTTCATATGGATCATCTCCATGATTAAATCGCGCAGAACTAAATGCAGAGAAACCCTTTTGTGGAGAATACAATATTACAGGCAGGTAAATCCCAACGGGGTGTTCTTTGTTATCATCACCTTTATAGGATAGGAAATGGAATTGGTGAGCATCCAGAACGTGACCAAAAATCACTTCATTGGCATCAAATTTCTTCTTGCCTTCCTGCTGCACATTTTCCGCGCTCTCATTTTCTATGCTGCCATGTCCTGGCTCGCGTTCCTGTGAAAAAAGGGTGAGGGAAAAAGTCGTAAAAAGCAATACCAACAAGCATTTAACACGTCCGATTAGCATACCTATCCTGAAATTTTGCGCAAAGATAAGGATGTGATCGTAATTACCACTTCCAACTTAAGGCACCTAAACTATATGAGACCGCAATATCTGTTTTTAACATGCCTTAAGGAAAAATGCCTACTTACCCGTCCCTTTTTCGCCTATCAACACCTGTGAACAACTTACGGTAAGCTCACATATAAAGATGTGTACTTTAACGTCGTCACAGGTAGCTGTATACAAGGCTCCAGGAATAACAGGCGACCAAAACTAACTTATGTACCTTTTTTTTGATACGGAAACAACCGGTCTTCCCCGCAATTGGAATGCTCCTCTTACAGACCTCAATAACTGGCCCCGGCTCGTGCAGTTGGCCTGGTTATATTATGATTATAAAGGAAACCTCGTCGCCTCAAAAGACGTGGTCGTCCGGCCGGACGGGTTTTCCATTCCGGCAGATGCCTCCCGGATCCATGGTATTACCAACGAAATAGCCAATTCAAGAGGCCTTGCAATAGAAAAAGTGTTGAATGACTTCGATCAGCTGGTTAAAGAAGCAACCTACCTGGTGGCACATAACATGAGTTTTGATGAAAAGATAGTTGGTGCAGAATACCTTAGGCTACAAAGATTAAATCCTATACCACGGAAGAAAAAGATCTGTACCATGATGAGCACAACCGACTTCTGTTGCATTCCGGGCAGATATGGCAATAAATGGCCCAGGCTCTCTGAACTGCACTACAAATTGTTTCATTCCAACTTTGATGAAGCGCACAATGCGGCTGTTGATATAAGTGTAACAGCCAAATGCTTTTGGGAGCTGCAAAGGCTCGGTATCTTCGAAAAGGTAGCACTTTAAACCCCAGGAGTAAGTCTCAGCTTATATAGATTATTACGTGCCACTATCATTGCTGGTAACCCCCTGCTTTGTCATGATGTATAACATTAACAAGCAACAGTGAATCTTTTCATCCGTTAAATCCGCCAAATATTTTTCCTGGAATCTTGTAACCGGTTTGAAAGGGTTGCGTCATATACTTTGAAACACGATCAATGAAACAACTTAAAACAAACCAAATCATGAAATTCTTAGTTATAATTTTCGCCACTGTATTATCCTTCTTTGCCTCTGCTTCCAATGCTGCTGATGGTAAAGTCTCTGCTGCCGTATTGCAATCTTTTAATAGTTCTTTTGAAAAAGCAACTGAAGTAAAATGGACAGCAACTACTGAATATTTTAAGGCTGACTTCTGTTATGATGGCTTATATGTGTCAGCATTTTATGATGGTACAGGAACTATGATAGCATTAACAAGGAATATATCTCCTGTACAATTACCAATGCGTTTACAAACTTCAACTAAAAAGCATTATAACGGATACTGGATCAGTGACCTGTTCGAATTAAATAATGAAGCTGGAACATCTTATTACATGACAATACAAAACGCTGATGATGTAGTAGTATTGAAAGCTGCCGCCGGTGATGATTGGACTGTTTATCAAAAGCAGTCAAAGTTCTGACCGGCTCGATCATGAGTGTTGTTTGGAACCTCCTTTTTATAAAGGAGGTTCTTTTTTATGATGGCGCTCCAGGCATTTTGAACTAAATCTAATTAATGTTTCAATCTCCTCTTTTTAATCATTCCTCCTTTTGTATCCTTAATGCTGCTCATGATCACAAAAGCACCGGAATCTATTTTCTCTACTTCCGATGAAAGTTTACTTACCTCAAGACGTGTAACAACAGTATAAACGATATCTACATTCCTTGTTTCTCCTGATGTACCAAAACCACTCTTACCACTATAGATAGTTACACCCCTGCCTAGCTCCTCTATAATCATTCTCCTGATACGTTCATTCTTTGGTGAAATGATCGTCACACCTGTATATTCTTCTATACCCTCGATTACAAAGTCGAGTGTCTTAGATGCGGATAAATAGGTGAGCATAGAATAGAGCGCTACTTCCACAGAAAGCAGGTAAGCCGCAGAAAGAAATACAAGTATGTTGATGATGATGATAATATCACCAATGGTTGTTTTAAAATTGCGACTGAAGAAGATCGCGAGCACTTCTGTACCATCCAGGACAGAACCTCCCCTGATGGATAATCCTATACCGGCGCCTAAAAAAAAACCTCCGAATACAGCTACAAGCAATTTATCATCGGTCACCTGTGGAAACTTTATCAACGCTATTACTATTGCAAGACTTGTAATAGATAATGCTGCCTTAATTGCAAATTGACGATTGACAACCTGGAAGCCCAATACTAAAAAAGGGATATTTACCAGAATTAAGATGATCGGCAGAGGTAATGAAGTTACCTCAGTAATGAGCAATGATATGCCGGTGGCACCTCCATCTATAAAGTTGGAAGGTAACAGGAAACCTTCCAGTCCAAAAGCAGCAGAAAAGATACCGAGAAGAATTAACACTGAATCCCTGGCCATCTGTAACGCACTTCTTTTTAATTCACGTACCTCTTTGGCTAACCTGTAAGCTGAACGGTTTATTTCCCTTTCTGTTTTATTGTTCCTCAATGATAATATGATAGAAAGGAATGGATTCATATTGTCTCTAAGATAAGGTATAATAATCAAGCATACAGGGCATGTACATAGCCAATCGATACAATTTCAATGCAGTATGAAATAAATATCAATGCTGGTAGTGCAACGGATTTAAAGATCACAACTAAGCTCATCCGAATTTATCTCTTCAGATTCTCATGCGTTTACTGTTTTGGCACGGTCTTTTAACAAACTAGAGAAAACATAAAATGAAAAGAATTTATTTCGCACTATTAGCCACTTTATTTACTGCTATTTCGTTTGCACAAAACAGTGGCGGTGCTGACGTAAACGTTGATGTAACAAAATCAACAGGAACCACTACAACAACTTCTTTCCCATGGTTGTGGGTTATAATCGGTGTTGTGGTATTAATATTGATAATTGTGCTGGCAAGTAGTGGCCGTGGTGGTAGCGATCGGGTTGTAGAAAGGAAAACGGTTATTAAAGAATAAGTACTTTACTCATCATAATTAAAGGTCTTGTTCATCCTGCCAGGATGGATAAGATCTTTTTTTATCTTTTTATTACTTTACTGCACAAAGAACTATAATAAGGTAAACACCGAAGGAGCACCATTACAGTGCTCCTTCTTTTATAATAGATAATAGGTTTTACGGCTGAGGACTTCATGGAACAAAGGGATACCAGTTCCATTTTTTTAATCACTGCGCAAAAGTATTATCTAATCGCATCAAATGCAACTACCGCATAGTATAGTTATGCACAGATGTTCTTAAGTCGTCTCACGTAAGCGACTACTCTATTCTTCCACACTGAATTATTCGCCTCAACTCATTACATCCACTTTCAGAATGTTCAAAGGATGGTGAGACTTCGCATTCAATGGCAGAAACATACTGTTTACCTTTTGATAGAATTCTATTCCGCCAACAAATAGCAGTGGCAAATAACTGCGAGGTGTAACTGCAGCTGTTAATTCGCAACTATTTACCCATTCATTATTCACAGGCAAAAAACCGGATGCAACTATTTCATGTACAGAGGATCCTGCCCGGAAATCAGCTTCCACTGCTGCAATAACTACTTTAAAGTGTGTGCTACCCTGGGGAAATGCCAGTGATTGCTGTGGCACAAAACTCTCTACATTAAAATGCATTATCCCTTCCTGCCTGTTAATTGTTACTAAATAAGGAGCACTGAATATGTTGGTAAAACTGCATTGCTTATTAAAGGCAAATGATTGTAGTAAATGCAAGTCTCCCGAATATACCCGCCGTTCTCCCTTTGCATTCACAACATCCGATTTGAGGACCCGAAACATATTCTTTACTAACCATCCCTGTGTATCCTTACGCCTGATGCTTTGCAGCAAAGGATTAAGTGATCCTGTCAACAGTTTGATTGCGGCAACCACTGATGTAAATTCATCACTTGCTTTTCTTTGAGGAGCAAATGATGGACTTCTTTTAAATGTCTGTGACGACACTCCTGTTTTTCTTCTTCTATTACTCATCTTATCTCATTTATGAGGATGCAAGTAATACTTTCACTTTGCAACCTATTTACAGACAGCCCAAAACCTTAAAAATTATTTTTCGACCTTTCTACTGTTCCTTTTGTTTGGAATTGATATGCAATTGACACGGAGTTAACACACAATTGAGACGCAGTTGAGACGCAGTTGAGACGCAGTTGACACACCGTTAACTGCGTGTCAACTGCGTGTAAACAGCGTCTCAACAGCATCTCAACTGCGTCTCACAACTGCCCGAAAGCCACACACCCGGAATGCGAGGTCAAATGCTCTGAAGTATTTTATCCTGCGAAAAATTATTGGAACAGTAGAATCGGTTAAGAATTGAAAAGAATACTTATGATCCTGAGATGAATATTATTCAAAGGCTATTATGCCTCAACTCTCACCTCGGGTTTTTTCTCAAATTGCATGTGATACAACTTGCTGTAGAACCCACCTTTAACGAGTAGTTCGGCGTGAGAGCCCATTTCCTTTACTTCTCCTTTGTCTAAAACAATGATCTTGTCGGCACGCTGGATGGTAGATAAACGGTGAGCAATTACAATGGAAGTACGACCTGAGATCAAAGTGTTGATCGCATGTTCTATCATACGCTCGCTTTCAGTATCAACTGAAGAAGTGGCTTCATCCAAAACCAGAATAGACGGATTATATAATAAGGCACGAATAAATGAGAGCAGTTGTCGTTGGCCAACAGATAAAGTGGCACCCCGTTCCATTACATTGTAATCATATCCGCCTGGGAGCTGTAAAATAAAATCATGCATGCCGATCAACTTTGCTGCTTCCTCAACACTCTCCTTCGATATGTTTGGATTGAGTAAGGTGATATTATCAAGAATAGAACCAGGGAAAAGAAATACATCCTGCAGTACTACCCCTATATTCCTCCGCAAGGTACCGATCTCGTAATCCTGTATAGGAACATCATCAATCTTAATAGTACCGTGATTGATCTCGTAAAGACGGTTCAGTAAACTGATGATAGTTGTCTTACCGCTGCCTGTGTGCCCCACAATAGCGACTGTTTGCCCGGGAATAACAGTGAAGGAAATATTTTTTAAAACAGGATGTTCTTCGCTGTATCCAAAAGTTACATTATCGAAAGCAATCTTTCCATTCACCACTTCTGGTGCAAATGCATCCGGAGCCGAAGGCGGTAAGATGTCATTATTATCAAGAACTTTGAATACCCGTTCACTGGCAATCATTCCCATTTGCAGTACATTAAATTTATCTGCTATCATGCGCAAAGGGCGGAAAATGAGGTTCAGGTAAAGAATAAAAGCAGTGATTTTACCATTGTAGCTCACCTGGAGTGAAAGGGCTTCTTTGGCTGTCCACCAAACGATGAGGCCCATAGAAAGAGCCAACACTATTTCGACAATCGGGAAGAAAACAGAATAAGCAAAAATGGCTTTGATATTGGCATCTTTATGCTCTTTATTTATGTTCTTAAACTTATTGAACTCTCTGTCTTCAGCAGCAAACGCCTGCACGATATACATGCCGGTGATGTGCTCCTGTACGAACGCATTCAGGTTTGCCACTGCATTTCTAACGCGGTGAAAAGACTTATTCACGCTTTCCTTAAAATAATAGGTAGCAACCAGGATTATAGGAAAGGGAATGAGGCAAATGAGAGTCAACCGCCAATCGGTCCACAACATAATTCCGAGTACACATATAATGGAAAGCAGGTCGGCAATGATGGGGATCAGCCCATCAGAAAAAATATCGTTTACTCTTTCTATATCATCAATGGTGCGTGTAGTGAGTGTACCGATAGGTGTTTTATCAAACTGCCGGAGGTTAAGATTCACCACCTTGTTGAACACTTTAACCCGCATGTCCTTCACAACTGCCTGCCCAAGCCAGGTGGTACTAAAGGAGAAGAAGAAACGAATACCGGTTTCCACCAAAATAAATGCGATCTGGATAATGGTTATATATATCAGCCAGTTGTAATTCCTGCCCGCAATGTATTTATCAACAGTAAGCTGAATGAGGTAAGGTCGTATAGGTGTAAATGCTGCCAGCACTATAGCCATTACGATAGACCAATAGAACCGGCTTTTGTAAGGTCTTGTAAATTGCAGCACCCGCCTCAAAAGGCTAATATCAAAATATCGTTTCTTTTCCTCTTTACTCAATCGCCTTACTTTAGAGAGCAAATTTAAAGGGTCGCAGCCTGATCTGAGCTATTTTCACCCATGGCGTTTTTATAAGCCTTAATGAAGATTGCCCCAAGGTTTTTATGAGGAGGAATGTAATCACCAAAGCCTTCTTCTTTTCCGGACTTCTTTTCAAACTCTTTCCAGAACGGTATCCAGTCAATATTACTACCGGACCTCATTTTATCTTCCAGTAAGTCGAAGAAAGGCTGGTTGATAACCATGCGCCCTGTTTGTTTGGAAGCAATGATGTGAGCATCAGAAGCATGTTCCAGCACATCATTGATAAGGTGATATCCACCGCAGGATCCGAGAAATACTATTTTGGCACTTGCAGGAATTTGTTCAATAGTGTAAGGAGCATAATAACTATGACCACGGTGAACAACTATAGTTGGCGAAAGGTTATGTTCTTCCAGGTATTTATCGAGAGCTTCCTGGGCTTTATCCACTTCGCCGGTTTCTTCCGGTAATGGTTTATTGGCAAACACCATTACAGGTTTACCTTTTGTTGAGGTAAAACTCACCCAGTATTTATTTTCTGTTTTCTTCCATGTACTTGCAGGGAAGGTAGGTAAGAAGTTCTGGAAATTAGTTCTGCCATCCTTATCGCCATAAAAGAATATCTGCATTACTACCTTACCGGAGTCTGCTGCGAGTGCAGTATAATTTACATTGTAAACAGGAGGAATATGAAATTCTGACGACAGGTTGATGGTACTATCGGTGGAAGACTGGAAAAGTTTATAAAGCAACTCGTAAATCACCATTCCCCTTTTGTTGTTACGTTTTGCATTGTCTTCATAGTTCTGCTTTACATTGGCCAGCATGTCATCTGCCACCGGCTTCAACGTCTCCATTATGGATGCATAAGAATCCGCAACGTCCACGCCATCCTCCAGGGTATTGGTCTTTTCTAATCCATTCACGAAAGCAGTCATCAGGGTATTGGCTGCATCCTTATCGGGGAATGAAGCCAAAAAGTTGCTCAGGGTATTATAACCTGCCGCTATTTTGATGAATTTTTTAAAATGATTAAAGCCGACGCTTAATAATAGTGAGTCGCCCCTGTTGCTGATCTTTTGCATCATGAGGGGATAAACACCCTTTACATAAGAAGAAGTATAAAGGTCTGTTTCACCAGCAATGACCAGGTAATACAATTCCTGGGCATTCAACACCTGCAATACCCTGAAGCGAACAGCATCAGGTGATTCGTGAAGCTCATTGATAGGTTTAATAAAGGTTTCGACACCCTTTTTAGCCAGCATCTGCTCAAGGGACTTCATTTCCAGGATGGATTCACCTTCCAGTTGACGATCTATATAATCCAGTTTAGTTTTAACCAATAACTTATAGTATTTCACCGGGTCCGACTTCACCGCATCTATTTCATCAATGGTCTGCTTTCCTTTCAAAATGTTGTCGAGGAATGGGAAGTAAAGTTGCCCGCTACCGCTCTTGCTGGTAGCCATTTGAACTACTGTTTTGATAAAAGGATCATCTATTTTACGTATTGCACGGCCCAGTTTATTATCAGCAGCAGCATAATCATACAACTGGCGTGGGTTCTTCTTGCCTGCAATAACTATCAAACTATCCCTTATTGGGAGTTCAGGATTGTCCTTTAAAGTGATAAAGATCTTTTCCGGGTGGTTGATAAGGTATTTAGAAAGTAATTCCGTTTTAGCACTGGCAAAGCCCTTGTTGCGTTCAAAGGCTCCACAGTCGACGATCAGCTTCCCAATATCGTAGGGTAGCTGGGCTATATAAAAGTTCATCGGCTCGCCTTGGATATCCCGGGCCATAACGTTTTCATAAGCACTAATCGCATCCGGCAGATGGGAAGCATTGAACTGGTGAGTTTTATATTGTGCAGTGAAAGTTCTTAATAATTTTTCAACCCCACGGAGGTATAGCACTTTCTTTTGATCGGTAAGGGTGGAATCCTGTTCAATCTTACACTGCAGGGCATCTACCCTTTGCACTAAAGCACTGGTAACATAATAGCTAACCTGTTCATTTTCATTCTGAAAAGAGGTTGTACCGCCGCTGGCACGAATCGCATTCTTTTGTTCCCGATCTATGTAAGTATGCCATAATTCCCTGCTTAGGGGCGGTTTACAGCCTGAATTAGTTGAATTTTGAGCTTTTAGAAGGTTGTTACTCAATAGGATCAGGCAACAAAAAAAGAGTGGCTTTAAGGATGGCTGGTGCCTCATTGTACAAATTTATACTTTGGTTTCGTAAGGGTGGTTAATGTCTTCATAACTTAAAAGACATAAAATCAATCTATTCCGTTGCAAAAAATGGTCCCGTTTGTTTATGATATTAATTTTTCATTAAGTTCTCCAGCCAAACGGGGCATTTTTTTCTCTTCTTCTGTTTTCATGGTAGGTTTGCTTAATTGTTACTGATGGAAAATCACATAGGAAGAGTACTTATTGCTGATGATGAACCGGATATTGTAGAGTTGTTAAAATATAACCTCGAAAAGGAAGGATACGAGGTAACATCGGCCAAAGACGGAGATGAGGCATTATTTATGGCAACTCAATCTAAGCCAGACCTGATTGTACTTGATATGATGATGCCTAAAAAGAACGGTATGCAGGTGTTGGAACTTCTGCGTGCGCAAGAGTCTTTCACGGAAACATTAATCATGTTTCTCACTGCCTTAAGCGATGAAACAACCCAGCTGAAAGGATTTGACACAGGGGCGGATGATTATATAACAAAGCCGGTGAGCACTACGGTCTTTGTGAGTAAGGTTAACGCGCTGTTCAGGAGAGTTAAAAAAGCTACGACAGGCTCCATCACTAGAGGTCCGCTAAAGATCGACCCTGAAAAATTCATTGTCGAAGCGGAGGGTAAGGAAGTTATCCTCGCAAAAAAGGAGTTCGAATTACTTTATCTTTTGGCCTGTAAACCCGGGAAGGTATTCCTGAGACATGAGATCCTTAGCCAGGTTTGGGGTAATGAGGTTATCGTGGGTGACCGAACCATTGATGTGCATATTCGAAAGATCAGGCAGAAACTGGGTGTTGATTGCATAACCACCGTGAAGGGTGTAGGTTATAAATTTGAATTAAGTTAAGAGACGAAATTCCTATTATGTTAAACGACAGGAATCTATCTACAAAAACACTGTCTTTCTTAAATGCCTTGGCTATTGCGCTGCCTGTCGCAGTCGTTTTCGGGCTGACCCTTCACAACTTTTGGTACGGGTTAATTGCTTTCATAATCCTACTCGGATGTATTTACGTGCTCCAGTTGTCGATCCTGGAAAGTTATATCAACAAGAAGATCAATGTTATTTATAAATTTATCCATCAAACTAAGGCCACCCGGAAGGAGGAGATCTATAAGAAGTTCCTTTTACCCAAAAAAACACTAGATGATGTAAGTAATGATGTGGAAACCTGGGCTGAACAATATAAAACAGAGATGGACCAGTTGCAGAAAAATGAGGTGTTCCGCAAAGAGTTCCTTCAAAATCTTTCTCATGAATTTAAAACCCCGGTATTTGCCATCCAGGGTTATATAGATACATTATTACAGGGAGCCCTGGAAAACCCAGAGGTAAACCGTAGATTTCTAGAGAAAGCGGCAAGCAACACCCAACGCCTGGCAAACCTTATTAGTGACCTGGATGAGATTTCAAAACTGGAAAGAGGTGAACTGAAGCTAAATAAACAATATTTTATTCTACAGGAGCTTGCGAAAGAAGTGTATGATAGCCTGTCATGGAAGGCGGACCAAAAGAACATACAGTTCAGTATCAATAAATTAAGTGAACAGCCGATTACTGTGTATGCTGATAAAGAAAAGATCCGGCAGGTGTTAAGCAACCTGGTTGATAATGCCATTAAATATGGCAGGTATGGAGGCATAGTAGTGGCCAGTGTTTACAAGACAGATGCGTCGAATATCCTGCTTGAGATAACAGATGATGGCATGGGTATTCCGGACAAACAATTAAACAGGGTTTTTGAACGCTTTTACCGCACTAATGAGGGCCGCGGCAGGGATAAATCAGGTACCGGCCTCGGATTATCGATATGTAAACATATTATTGAAGCTCACGGTCATAGCATTCATGTGCGATCTAAGGAGGCTGTGGGAACAACCATAGGCTTTACATTAGATGCCCGGAAGGAAGAGAAGGTTTCAAAGTTTAATGTTTAAAGATTATAGAACTAGAACAGGAACATTATTATTTTGTGTATAGGAGTTCCCGGGAAAGTTTCCCGATTGCCATATTAACAAAAAGACTCCTCCAACCCTAACTTATAAACGATCTTTGCAAGCTTCATATAGAGGTTTTGCATGGCTTATGCATAGCTTTTGCATGGACTTTGCATGGTGTAAAGCCGTTGTAACTCCATGCTAACTCCATGCAAACCCTTTGCAAAACCTGTAGAAAACTGCTCTTTCTGTAGGTCTCTAAACATGGGTTTAGATGGATTAGGGAGTTTAGATAGTTTAGAATTCAATCAAGTAGGCTGTTTTCATCCCATCCATAATAAATAAAAAGCAGATTTGTATTCGTGACCTTTTATGGTATCACTTATACAAACCTGCTGAAAATATAAGGAGAACTTTTATTGCTTGATAGCTGCTATCCCAGGGAGTTCTTTTCCTTCAAAATATTCCAACATTGCTCCGCCCCCGGTGGACACATAGCTTACTTTATCGGCAAATCCAAACTGGTTTACGGCTGAAACACTGTCACCACCACCAACGAGTGAGAAGGCACCGTTTTCAGTCGCTTTTGCCACTGCTTCTGCTATACACTTAGTCCCATGCTGGAAATTAGGCATCTCGAATACACCCATAGGGCCATTCCAAAGAATAGTTTTTGAATCATGGATCACCTTTATGAAGGTATCACATGCCATAGCCCCAATGTCAAGGCCTAACCAACCTTCAGGTATATTATTACTGAGGGCAGAAGAGATTTCCGCATCATTATCAAACTTGTCTGCAATGATGGAATCACCCGGCAGATGGATACATACTCCCTTATCGGCAGCTTTCTTAAGGAGGTCTTTGGCAGTATCAATACGGTCGGTTTCTACAAGGGAATCACCAATCTCCCCTCCCATTGCTTTAAAGAACGTATAAGCCATTCCACCACCAATAATGATATCAGTAGCCCTTTCCAGCAGATTCTCAATTATAAGAATCTTGTCGGAAACCTTGGCACCACCAATGATAGCAGTAAAAGGTTTTTCTGAACTATGAAGTACCTTTTCAGCACTGGCAACCTCACTATTCATCAAAAGGCCGAACATTTTTTCACCGGCAGGGAAGAACTGGGCAATGACAGCTGTTGAAGCGTGAGCTCTGTGGGCTGTGCCAAAGGCGTCATTTACATAGACATCACCTAATTTGGCTAGTTTCTCTGCAAATTCTTTATCTCCCTTCTCTTCCTGTTTATAGAACCTCAGGTTCTCTAATAGAAGTACTTCCCCGGGCTTCAGATCTTTTGCTTTCTGTTCAGCCTCTTCACCGATACAATCATTTGCAAATTGAACCTTTGTTCCCAAGAGCTCTGATAAATGATTAACCAGGTGTTTAAGAGAATATTTGTCAGTAGGACCTTCTTTTGGCCTACCAAGGTGAGACATCAGGATTACACTGCCACCATCGGAAAGAATCTTTTTAATAGTCGGAACAGCCGCCCTCATGCGGGTATCATCGGTTATTTTGAACTCCTTATCGAGGGGCACATTGAAATCAACACGAATTAAGGCTCTCTTGCCTTTGAAGTTGTAAGAATCGAATTGGCTCATGTAACTGGTATATGTGGTTAATGGGAATAAGAATATCCTGGTCTTTGAAAGAAACAAAAATGTCCCGCACCTGGCGGGACATTACTTATTTTTTAATAAGTTTCGCGAAGTAGTGAACTGTGCGCACCAGTTGGGACACATAACTCATTTCATTATCGTACCAGCTAACTGTTTTTACCAGTTGTTTGTCGCCAACTACCAAAACTTTGGTCTGAGTAGCGTCGAATAATGAACCGAAACGCATACCGATGATGTCACTGCTTACTATTTCATCTTCGGTGTAACCATAGCTTTCATTTGCTGCAGCTTTCATAGCAGCATTAACTTCTTCTTTCGTTACACTCTTGCCAAGAATAGTAGTCAATTCTGTCAGTGACCCCGTAAGGGTAGGAACCCTTTGAGCTGTTCCGTCCAGTTTGCCTTTAAGGCTTGGTAATACGAGCCCAATAGCTTTAGCTGCACCGGTACTATTTGGAACAATATTCTGAGCAGCAGCTCTTGCACGCCTTAAATCACCCTTAGGATGAGGAGCATCCTGGGTGTTTTGGTCATTGGTATAGGCATGTACGGTAGTCATTAAACCAGCCAGGATACCATATTGATCTTCAAGCACTTTTGCCATTGGCGCCAGGCAGTTAGTAGTACATGAAGCACAGCTGATGACTGTTTCAGAACCATCAAGTATTTCGTGGTTAACATTGAAGACAATTGTTTTCAAGTCCCCTGTAGCAGGAGCAGAGATCACCACCTTTTTGGCACCAGCCTGCAAGTGAGCTTCAGATTTTGCTTTATCGGTAAAGAAGCCAGTACATTCTAAGACCACATCTACATCGTGGTCTTTCCAGGGAATGTCAGCAGGATTCTTCTGTGCATATATCTTAATTTCTTCACCATTGACTACGATAGCGTTTTCGGTAGCCTTTACATCCTGGTCGAAGCGACCTTGTGCAGTGTCATATTTAAGTAAATGGGCTAACACCTTAGGGCTTGTAAGATCGTTGATGGCTACTACGTCTATTCCTTCCATGTTATAGATCTGGCGGTAGACAAGGCGTCCAATACGTCCAAATCCATTAATGGCAACTTTTACAGTACTCATTTTCTAGTTTTTTAAATTTGCGGGGCGAAGTTAGGAAAGTTTGCCATTCAGCTATCCTTGGATTTACTGACACTCATCAGGCCAGAGGATAGCATTTATCAGGCTTTTGAATAAATAAGCCCCTGCAAATGCAGGGGCTTAAGATCATAGGGAATTAGCCATCCCCGGCTTACTTGACAGCAATGTGTTTCAATGCTGCCTGTTTTTTGAATTCGTCCTTCTTAGGAAGTACGATTCTGAGAACACCATCCTCATACTTTGCCTCTATTTTTTCATCTAGTACGTATTCGGGCAAAGTAAAAGTGCGAGAAAAGTTTGCGTAGTTAAACTCCTGTCTTGTGAACTTTTCAAATTTGTCTTCGAATTGAACTTCCTTTTCTGCGCTGATGGTAAGAAGGTTGCCCTCTACATCAATCTTGAAATCTTCCTTTTTCATGCCTGGAGCTGCAATTTCGATCTTATAATCATCTTTGTACTCCATGATATTCACGTTGGGTACATTCATGACCCGGTTGAATAAACGTCCGCCCGGAATATCAAAGAATTCATTCCAGGGTTTAAAGAAATCTTCAAAAATGGAAGGCATTGACATTGGCTTTACTAATTCTTTTGTGGGCATACTTATGGTGTTTAATGGTTAAAGGGAAATATCTTTTAATACCGGTTCCCGTACCAGTATCAATTTCATTTCCATAACGATCCGGATTAAAAACGTCCGGTTACAAGTTAAAAGGCTTCAACTACCTGGTCAACAGGTTGGTTCATTCCAGGAACTACTTCTTTTTTACCGATAAAAGGAAGATTCTCCTGTTTAAGTAGTTCTTTAAAATCATCTGTCAATTCTTTCCCTTGCTCTACAATCTTTTTACGCGTGATACTTCCTTTTTCGGGAGCGAAGAGAACTCCAAGAAGACCGCCGATGGTGGCACCAGCAGCGATAGCAATGATTAGTTTAATGCTGCTATTCATACAACAAGTTTGATTTGATTAGTAAGACCAAATTTATCGACCATGTCAAGGGAAACCACTGACCGCTATCAAAGGATTAGGTGATTGTAATTAGTGAAAAACGGAAGAAATAAATCTCTTGAAATTATTGATGAGTCTATATTTCAGCATATTTTGATAATGCTTGGTATAAGTAATTCATCAGTCATTCATTTCGTCTTTCAGGATGTTATATAAACGAGCAAATTTTTGGTAAGAACGGCTATAAATTAAATGTTTCTCATTCGAAGGAAGAACCTCCTTAATAGTATGTACAGGTAGTTTCTCTTTCAATCCAATAGCGTCCATACCAATTATTACAGCTCCGAGAGCAGAGGTTTCAGGTGTGCTCTTAATAACAACTTTGCTGTTAAAAACATCCGCTATTATTTGTAAAACCAGGTCATTGCTGGTGAGTCCTCCTGAAGCTGAAATCAGGTCAACCTTATTTGATTCGGTAAGAACTTGTGATATAGTATAGAGGTTAAAAATCAGACCTTCTAAAACTGACCGGACCAGGTGAGCTTTGGTATGTTGAATAGTTAATCCATAGAACACTCCTTTAGCAGAACCATTCCACAATGGAGCTCGTTCGCCAAGTATATAGGGGAGGAAAATTAAACCGTCACTACCGGCATTTACATTATCCGCTTGTTCAACCAATTCATCGTATTCTTCACCTGAGTCCAGGATATTATCTTTCAACCACTGAAACACAATGCCACCACTGTTACTTCCGCCTCCGGCAATATATTGATCGTCTTTCACATGATAGCAAAAGATTCTCATTAAATCATCAAATAATGGTCTTCTTACAATTAACCTGGCAGCACTGCTGGTGCCAATACTTATTGCCAGGATGTTGCTGTCAATAGCACCGCTTCCCAGGTTGGCACAGGCCCCGTCACTGGCACCCACAATAACAGGCATTTGTGGGGAGAGCAGTAAACGATTATCAATACTCTTGTAATAAAAAATATGCTTCGCACTTACAATGGATGACAATCTACCTGCATCAATTTCAAGATAATTTAAAATGTCTGCATCCCATTGAAGGCTACTGAGGTTTAATAACCCTGTAGCAGAAGCTATGGAAGTATCGATTATGTACTCACCAAAGAGGCTATAAAAAACAAATTCCTTTATCCCTATGAATTTATGGGCCTGCAAATAGATTTCCTTTCTATGATTCCTAAGCCAAAGGAGCTTACAGAATGGAGACATTGCATGAACAGGTACTCCTGTTAACTGGTAAAATTTCTTTCCTTCTTCATTAGCTTTGAGGTCTTTAGCTATTTGCTCCGCACGATTATCGGCCCATGTTATAGATCCTGTAAGGGGTTTCCCATCTTTATCAACAGCCAGCAGGCTATGCATAACCGAGCTGAATGACACCAGGGAAGGTTCTGCCGGTGAAAGAGCACTAATTACTTTGTTTATTCCATTAACAACAGCCTGCAGTATTTCTGTTGGGTCTTGTTCACTCCAACCAGGCTGCGGATGATTCAAAGGATAAGAAATTGATTCAATTGCCAGGGTTTCTCCGGCTGGAGAGAATGCTACTGTTTTTGTTGCAGTTGTACCGATGTCTATCCCTAAATAATATTGCATAAGTGGGTGCCTCATCTAAGGTACCATAAGTTCAGAGAAAGAGTATTTAACAGGAGACCGTGTTCAAAATAGAAACATAATAGCAGTAATTGCTATTCTCAATATTTTGGAAAGGCAACTGATAATTAGTACGTTTAATGTAATCTTCATACCACATATGAAATTCGGTGCAAAGTTACTGGCAAGTGTACTCGGTATAGGCTATATTCAAAAAGGAGCTGGCACCGTTGTAGCTTTACTTTGCTGTGTGTTCTGGTACCTGTTCTTACCAAAACAAGTGAGCTTACCGGTTACCTTAAGTGGTATCATAATTTTGTTCTTTGTTGGTGTATGGTCATCAGGTATAGTGGAATCAGACTGGGGGAAAGATGCGCATAAAGTGGTTATCGACGAATTGCTTGGCATGAGTGTAAGTTTATTCCTCGTTCCAATTGAATGGCAATATATAATTCTAGCTTTTGTATTCTTCCGGTTCTTTGATATTGTGAAGCCGCTGTACATAAGAAAAGCGGAACGCCTACCATCAGGATGGGGAGTAATGATGGATGATCTGTTGGCAGGAATTATAAGTAATGTTCTCGTTCAATTAATAGTTTGGACAACCTGAATTCATGTTCACCTTTTTCAAAGCCCAGGTGGCGTCACTAACTGCATCAATTGTTGATTACTCCCTTACTATAGTGGGAGTGGAACTTTTTGGCTTATGGTACGTCCTTTCAAGTATCATAGGAACAGTCATCGGTGCCATAACCAACTTTTCCATTGGAAGATCATGGGTATTCCAGTCAAAGCAACAAGGTGTACCGGTGCAGGCTGTTCGTTATATTGTTGTATGGCTTGGTTACCTGGTATTGACGACGTCCAGCCTCTATGCAATAACTCATTTTTTGAAAATCAACTATATTATATCTAAGCTAATGGTAACTTTAGTATTGGCAGTTATATATAACTATCCGTTGCAGAAGAAGTTCGTATTTAAAAAGCATTAGTTTATTATAATAGATTTTGAGAATCGGGAACCTGTGAGTGTACATTAGCTTATTCGAGGCATGGATCACAAATAAAACTCAGTGTATGAAAAACAAACCACTTCGTGATGAACTACAATCAGGTATTTACAAGATCATAGACCCTGTTGTGAAGCTACTGATAAGATTAGGTTTTACTCCTAATACAGTCACCTTTATAGGTTTCCTGCTAAACCTGGGAGTAGCAGTTATTTTCGTGATCGGTGCAGAAGAAGGCAACAGGGGTGATTTGCGCTATGTAGGATGGGCAGGAGCATTAATATTATTTGCCGGCCTATTTGATATGATGGACGGACAACTGGCAAGAATAGGGAAAATGGGATCTACATTCGGAGCTTTATTCGATTCTGTGCTTGACCGCTATAGTGAAATGTTCATGTTTTTAGGGATCTGCTATTACCTGGTTGCACACCATTATTTCCTGACCTCCATTTTTGCATTTATTGGCTTGATAGGTTCAATGATGGTTAGCTATACGAGAGCCAGGGCTGAAGGACTGGGTATCGAATGTAAAGGTGGGTTGATGCAAAGACCTGAAAGAATCGTGCTTATTGGAGGCTCAGCTTTGCTTTGTGGACTGGTATCTTATTTTATTGGTGGAGATGCCAAATGGTATGTGCCCGGTTTGAGGTTTCATATCCTCGAAACCATGTCAATTCTAACGATCCCTTTAGTGTTACTGGCTATCCTTACAAATGTGACAGCATATCAGCGTTTACTGGAAGCCAGGACTTTACTTGAAATAAAAGAGAAAACAAAAGAAAGCACCTACTTTGAAGCGAATGGAAAGACTACTTTTATTACGCATGATAAGGCCACTGAAAAGGAAACTATGTAATAGCAAAATATTTTGATCAAACGTCGGATGCTGGAATTAAACGAAGAACAGAATGTACGGCAACAGGAAGTTTCTAAATCGTATTCTTCCGGTTCTTTATATTCAATCAAAAGCATTCGTTTTGCTCTTGGTGTTTCTATCCTTTACTTAATTATTTCTTTTCTTTTGGTAGGCTTTAAGATGGACCAGCTGATGTTGGTTATTATTTTTAATTCCCTGTTTTTTCTCCATCAGAACACCAGGAGATTTATTACCGGTTTTTCCATATTTATTATTTATTGGATTGTGTTTGACTATATGAAGGCTTTCCCAAATTATCATTATAATCACATTCATATAGGTTCATTATACAACCTGGAGAAGCAAGTGTTTGGCATTGCGACAGGGAATTCGGTAATAACCGTGAACGAATACTTTCGCGTTCACCAAAATAAGTTACTGGATGTGTTAAGTGGTATCTTCTACCTATGCTGGGTTCCTGTACCATTGATATTTGCCACCATCCTGTTCTTTAGAAATCGTCTATTGTATTTTCAATTTGCTCTCTGCTTCTTCCTGGTTAATCTTATTGGCTTCTGTGGTTATTACATCTACCCTGCTGCCCCTCCCTGGTATGTGCAACTGCATGGTTTTAACTTCATTCCAAATACACCCGGAAATACAGCAGGTCTTGGCCGCTTTGACCAACTTTTAGGTGTAGGTATATTTCATGGTTTATATTCAAAAAGTTCCAATGTGTTTGCAGCAATGCCCTCTTTACATGCGAGTTATTTATTGATCGTATTGTATTATGGAATGAAAGCAGACATGCGTTGGTACAATCTGCTATTTGCAGTAATAATGTTAGGTATATGGTTCGCTGCCGTATATAGTAGTCATCATTACTTACTTGATATTGTGGCAGGTATCTTCTGTGCCATTATCGGCATTTTCCTGTTTGAATTTTTTATTCGTCATACCACTATGGGAAAATCCTTCTTGAATAACCTGGTAAAGGCAACCAATTGAGATAGATTCTCCATGCATTTTCATATTGCCATGAAGTGTTAATCTGAAGAAAGCAATCTGCATGTCTATAGGGAATTCAAGTGTCTCGCACAGGTCTAATATGCCATTAATACGGAATTGACACACGGTTGATATGCGGTTGATATGCAGTTGACAGTGTGTCAACTGCATATCAACCGCATATCAAGTGTATATCAACTGCATATTAGTCTGCAATGAGGACGTACAATCAGGTATGCGAATGCTGGAAATGTAAACCTTTATATACTTCCAAAGAGTTCATGTTAGCAGGTTAGTAAAGAAGACCTGAATGTGGATAAATAGTAGATAACCTATAAACTAAGTTGACAAAAGTCATAAATCTACTATTCCGCCTCCAAGATATTTGCGCCCGTTGATAAGTACTACTACCTAGTAGTTTCCCCAAGTCCATTGAGAAATCTCCACATCCTATAGAACACATTCTAAATCATTCAATATCCCCTGATAAAATACGTAACCGTAACCGTAAATGAGATACTTAATAGTAGTTCTCTTACTGGTATCCTGTAGCAAGGAAATACCTTTAAGAGAAACAGAGGGATTACGCTTCCAGGCAGAAGGTAAATCCTACTTTTATTCCAAACCCATTGTTAGTGCAGAACCTTTCTGCGGTAAAACATTGTATTCTATCACAGGAACAAATGATCCCTCAGAAAAACTCCTGTTAAGCATTGTTACTAATAATTTAACTCCCGGAACTTATGATGCAGGATTAAGCTATTGGGGTAAACACATGATATCTAATAACATTACATTAAATGTGATCTCCTGCCAAAATGGAATACTCACAGCTACATTCTCCGGAACAGTTGCATCGGGTGAATTATTAAACGTGCACCTCAATTAGTTCATTATCCTATAGAAGAAAATCATCTTTCAATATTCTGCAAAAAGCCTTCAGTTAATGAAGGCTTTTTAAATATATTGAGAAAATAAAATACCGTTCTGATTATGAACGCTATTTCCGTCGTACCGCGTACGGGATTCGAACCCGTATCACCACCGTGAAAGGGTGGTGTCCTAGCCCTTAGACGAACGCGGCTAAAACTCTTTGTTTAAGGGCTGCAAAGATAGGAGCCACCACTACTGCAACCAAAAAATTCTAAATGCCTCAACCATTAAAATTGTTAATGCTACGTTAGACCTACTTCATAATGTCTTTCGGGTACTTCAACATCAGTAAAACCTTTCTTTATTAAGCGTTCTTTAAAGGCTAACTGCACATCATATTCACCATGTACCAGGAAAAGTTTCTTCACATGTTGAGGATCCTGGCAAGCCAACCATTGACTCAGATCTTCATAATCCCCATGTGCACTCATGCTTTTGATAGAACCTATCTCAGCATTAACCTGGTGCTCTACACCAAAGATGCCGACTTCCTTTGCACCTGCTAAAAGTCTGCCACCTAAAGAGTGTGGCTCGCAATAGCCGGTCATCAAAATACTGTTACGTGAGTTCTCAATTGTGTTGCTAATATGGTGTTTCACACGTCCTGCTTCCGCCATTCCACTTGCCGAAATAATCACACACGGTTCATTACGGTAGTTAAGCATTTTTGACTCATCCACTGTTTTGATATAATGCAAACCAGTAAACATAAAGGGATCACTATCCGCCTGCATAACTTTCTGGATCTTTTTGTTGAAGTACTCTCCGTATTTTTTTATTACATCAGTAATTGACATACTTAGTGGGCTATCAAGAAAATAATCCAGCTTAGGCAAACGGTTCTCCAACTCCAGCTGATTTAAAGCATACAGGATCTCCTGGGTTCTACCGAGGCTGAATGCCGGAATAACCAATTTCCCTTTTTTTCCGAAACAGGTTCTTTCAATCCACGACAATAACAAGTCTACAGATGTACTAACCGTTTCATGAAGAGAATTGCCGTAGGTAGATTCCATGATGATGTAATCCGCCTGCGGGAAAGTATCGGGCGACTTTAATATTACATCACGATAACGGCCAACATCACCGCTGAAGGTCAGTTGTTCTGTTACTCCATCTTCGGTAATCCTCACATGTACGCAAGTACTCCCCAGGATATGACCTGCATCTGTAAACATCGCCTCTACTCCTTCTAGTACTTTATACCATTGGTTGTAGGGCTGAGTAACGAACTGCCCCATAGAATTCTTTGCATCTTCTACTGTATATAATGGTTGAAGCAAAGGAGCTCCCTGTGCCTTACTTCCTTTGTTATGAGCCTTTGTATCACTCTCCTGGATTTCGGCGGAATCCTGTAACAGTAAATCCGTTAATTCTTTTGTTGCATCTGTACAGAAGATTTTACCGGTATATCCTTCCTTGATTAAACGCGGTATCAGTCCGCAGTGATCAACGTGTGCATGAGAAAGTATCATAGCTGTTACCATTCCAGGATTAAATCCAAAAGTCCTGTTTAGTACATCAGTATCCTTTCCCATACCCTGGAACATACCACAATCCAATAGTAACTGCTGTCCATTTTTAAGAGTCAGTAAATGCTTTGAACCGGTAACGGTTCTTGCTGCACCATGAAATGCTATCTTCATAACGACTGTTTATTCATTGAAGTTAGTTTATCCGATCAATGTCAAATAAATTTCTGAAGGTTATGTAATAGCAAAAACTATGGTGTTTTCTTTACCATGAAGGACCATTCACAATTAAATTCCGCAATCAGTTCCCCATTTGAATTGTATCCTGAAGAGCAAGCTTTGAAAGTCTTTGGCTCTCCTGTACTGATTGCCATACTTATATTTTGCTTTATTTCATTGCCTTGATTGCATATAAACATTGTATCCCCAGTAGCTTTTTTCATGAACTTGCCTTCAATTGATAAGATGAGCATTGAAACACGCACTTGTGTCTTATGGATGTGACCCATTGCTAATATCCCGGTAGAAAGCTCTCCCGCCATAGCCAGGCAGGCAAAATAAGTAGAACGGAATGGATTTTTTGTAAACCATTTATAAGGCACAACAACAATCGAATGATCTTCATCTAATTGCTTCAACTTTAACCCGGCAAAATAAGCTGCTGGTAGGCTCTTCAATAAATACAGACGGAACTTCAATGGGTTCTTTATTAAGGAAAAAAAAGAAGCAGGTGATTTACCTGCTTCCTTTAATAACATCTTTGCCATAGAATAAATTTACTCTTTATAGAGTGAACCATTCAAAGCTGACGGCGACCAGTTCAGAAAAAAGTTCTTCACTTTATCAGGATCATAGCTCTTTTCTTTTTCTAATAATCCCGAATCCTGTGTATGCAAACGGTTGCCATTAGCATCAAGCACCACCATTACAGGAAAACCAAATCGTTGCGGATAACCTAATTTTTCCAGGTAAGAAAGGTTTTTATTCTCTTTACTATAATTAAGATGATAAACAACATAGTTGTCTTCCAATGTCTTTCTTAATAACGAATCCTTCTCAACAAAAGCATTAAACCTATAACACCATATACACCAGTTACCACCTACCTGGATCAATACATTCTTGTTTTCTCTTTTTGCTTTCATTAAGGCAGCCTTAACATCCATTTCAACGTTAGCGGTTGGATTATACAACTTCGTTGAATCTGCTGCAAAGGTTTCAACACTCACTAATATCAATAACAACATTAAAAATCGCATCTATAAAGATTTGCTGCAATCTACTGAAACATACCTCATATATATTCTAACAATTATTTAAATACTGTCCACCGAAATCAATTTAGCTTAACATAAGAATTGTACACCTTTGTATCCCAACTTTTACAAATGAAAAATCTATTGTTATTAACGTTTCTTTTCATTTCTGTCATCACCTTTGGACAAAGTACATCTAACAAGTTAAACTTTCACAAAGGGCAGGTACTGGAAGTGACTACTCAAGTGAATCGTAACTCAACCCAGGAGTTTATGGGCCAGTCGATGGAGTCCAGTGTGAGTTCGAGTTTTACCAACATCTATACTATTGCTGATGCTTCAACTAATGGAGCAAACATCAATGCCGGGGTAAAGAGAATCAAATTTGAAATGAACATGATGGGCCAGAATCAGAGCTTTGACTCGGACAATAAAGATGATATGAAAGATGATATAGGTAAAATGATCAGCAACACTTTGAATGAGAAATACACTATGCAAATTGATCCTACGGGTAAGGTAGTGATGGTGAAACAGGATAGCTCCAAACAAAGATCCAGGCGGGAAGAGCAGGCGGCCGGAATGATGGGTATGGTACTCGGCAAGGTCGGAAGCATTAATCCGCCTAAAACAGGTGATGCTACCATCTTTAAAATATTGCCTGACCAGGCGATCAAAAAAGGGGAAACATGGAATGAAGAATCTAAGGATGAAAATGGTACCAGGAAGGCCAACTATACTCTTACTGAAATTACTGATAAAGAAATATTGATTGACTTCAAAGAAGAAGGCACTCTTTCTACCAAACAGGAGATGATGGGCCAGGAAGCAAGCATTGATGTTAACAGCAAAAGCTATGGAAAAATTGTTCTTGATAAGGCAACCGGCATACTGAAGCAAAAAACCTTTGTTACCAATTCAGAAGAAAAGATCAAAGCCGCAGGGCAGGAAATTCCTTCTCACTCCAGGATGACAACTACTATTACCGTGAAAAGTGTATAATCGTGATG
>JBLNAY010000231.1:0-22946 GCA_050259715.1 Candidatus Dadabacteria bacterium | reverse complement strand
AATTTCACCGCTATCAATACATCCATGCTTTCTTTTTCTATGGATTGCTCACTCTTTCTAAACTATTCAATGATTTTACACAGCTGCATCAATTCGACAAGGCAGGCATCACGCGCCAATATCATGTCAACCCGGTATCTGAATACATTAAGATGATAATCGTGAAGGCAAGCTACCTGTTTGTTTTTATTGGTCTGCCAATATTGTTTACTCCTTTTGCCTGGTGGCAGGTTTTAATTGGCTTCTTTATAATGCACTGGGTGGCCGGTTTCATTATGAGTACTATTTTCCAGATGGCCCATGTGGTGGAAGGTACAGAGCAATTATTGCCGGATGCCAATGGTGTCATTGATAGGGAATGGGCATTTCACGAATTGCGCGGCACCTCTGACTTTGCAAGAAAAAATATATTCCTTGAGTATTATGTCGGCGGATTGAATTTCCAGATTGAGCACCACCTGTTTCCCAACATCAGTCACATTCATTACAGGGACATTGCTCCCATAGTTGAAAACACGGCAAAAGAATTTAATTTCCGGTATAATGTAAAATCCTCTTTCCGGGAGGCACTCCATTCACACGTTCACCGCCTGAAAGAATTAGGGATGCCGGCAAAAACAAACTATGCGGATAAAGTACATCTCATGGAGATATGATCTGTGTTCTTCTTCAACTACCTGTCCCTGATCCCGTTAATAGTGCTATTTTCTTCGCTGTTTAGCTCGATGATGTCAGGCGCCTTTACATAGGTACTGTTATAGCGGAAACGGATGTTTGTGCTAAGTGTAAACTTAAAAGAACTGTTATATTGAGATACGTTCGGGAAGTAGATGAAACGTAGTTCAATGGTACCAAATACTATGTTTTCATTGCGGATGCGCATTCCACCTCCCAATCCATAATAGAAGCCTGACTTTGTAATGTCCTTGTGTTCAGGAGTCAAAATAGCTACATCACCAAATGCAAAAGGAGCAAATCGAAAGCCGAGCAATTTGGATTTAAGAAAAAGGAAAGTTTCTGCCTGGAAGCTTAATCGCTGGTCGCCCCTGGCGGAATCTAAACTGAAGTAACGAAGTCCGTATGCATTATTGATATCCAGCAGATCAAGACCAACGCGGTTGATTTGCTTTGTATAAGTGAGACCGAAAAATTGGCGCATTTTAAGGCTCTTGTAAAACAGGATTCGACTGTAAGCACGGCTGCCTATCAGTATAGCTGCATCCTGGAGCCTGCCCTGGTGAAGAAAAGTGCCCGTTCGTAAAAAGTACTGCATCAGTTTACCCCTGGTGGTTACAACATAACGGTTGGCATCAATACCAATATAAGCTCTTTTCAGGAGCAGCTGTTGATAAAGGCCGGTAGTAAGGGCAATATTGTAGCCGTAGGGAATGTCTTCTGTTATTCCAAAACCGTAGACGTAGTTGGTTTTATAAAAACGCTGGCTGAAAAAGGTGAACTGCCCCAACACTGCCTGCTTATCGTTGAACCTGAAATTCATCCGCTCACCTACCTGGGAAGGTACTTCTATAAAGTTTTGCCTGAAGTAACGGAGGCTGATGAATTGCCTGTTTTTTTCACTTTGAAGAAAAAGGAATTTGCGGATACCGAGATTATATCCCACCCAGGTATCAAAAAGATTATAATGATATTTATAAAAGCCTGTATCGGGCCTGCTATAACTATTGAAAACCTGGTTTTTTCCCACCATTAAACCACCTGCCAGGTGCAGGTATTGGGATACCAGCGGCCGTTCGAGTTTGGCATACCAGGCTTGTTCGTCTTGTGTGCCGTCATTAAGGTCGGCTTTTATTTTCGAGTAGTCAATGGTTGCATTGATGAAGGTATTGGCTATACTGTTGTTCTTAAATAATACTTCATAACCAAAGGCGGGATTACGTTTATTATCGAACAACGCGGTGAACTGCAGTTTTTGTGCTCTTCCGAGGAAGTTAGCATCGCCGATAGTTGTATTAAACAGACCTTGCCTGGCCTCATGCAGTGCGAAAGTGAGGCTCATGAAATCTTTTGTCATTACAATCAGGTCAACCGAATCCGGGATGCCGGGAATGGTGTCTACCAGTATCCGTGCATCATATATGTATTCCAGCGAACGCAGGTAGCGTTCATTATCGGCCACTGTAGCTGCATTAAGGGCCGTCTTTTCTTTGATAAAAAGGTTATTGCGAATAACCCATGCTTTGGTATCACTGTGCAGGTGCCTGATTAAATTTTTTCCCGGGTACCTTGCCTCCTTTAAGGTGTCGGTAAATATTTTTTCAAATCGCAATTGCCGTATAATAATAGTGCGGATGCCTTTACCCTGGTAGGGCAGAAAAGGTTCTTCGTTACGGCTGTTTAAAACATCCGCCTGCATGGAAGAATCTATACGGGTTCTTGTTACATTTTTTATGAGGGACTTAATAATCCCATTCCCTTTTGCCGGCAGGCTGATTTTTGCAGTGTCTCTTATTTGTGCAAATACGCAGTAAGGAAGCAGTGTTAATAAAATAACAATGAAAGGACGGAATATAGGATTAGAAAGATCCATTTGTATAAAACGGGACAGGGTTGTTTAAGTTAGTTCTTTCCCGGCAATTAAGTCATAATTGCTACCTATCTTATTAGATGAAGGATCAAAACAGTAAATTATGTAAGAGATAAGATGAATGCTGTAATAATTAAGCGGGCAGAGGGGTGGATCTTTACAAGCTGGAACACCTAAATTTTGTAATGCCACCCACCTTACCAAACATTTTTATTATAGATGATGACAGTGATGATAGCGAAATGCTCTCTTCTGCTTTAACCGCGGAAGGAATGAAAATAAACACCTTTAACTCCGGGGATAAAGCTCTCGCGCACCTGGAGAACACAACAGAACTTCCCACGATGATCATTTTGGATTATAATATGCCCTGCCAGAATGGAGTGCAAACCATGAAGTCAATTAAATCAAATCCGGCCACTTCCGGCATCCCGGTAGTAATCTTTTCCACTTCTGTCCCGGATCTATTTAAGGAAACTCTCATTCAGCTGGGTGCTTACAATTGTTTTAAAAAACCGTTTTCATATGAAGGCTTCCGCAGCCAGGTGAGTGTATTTAAAAATCTCGCCGATGACCTGGCCAATACTCAAGTATAACGCAGGGGAGGTGTGTAGATGCCGCTCCAATAATAATCTGTTGCTCTTCCTGTGAATCTGTAAATCATGCAAGAAAATCAGTTAATGCTGTAATTGTAACGGCATTTATAGACTGACCTTTGTATAGCTTACCTGTAGTGTCCCAACTTAAACTCTGACAAACGTAAAAATTATAAATATGAAAAGAAATTCTCTTAACCTATATACGATATTGGGTTTTTCCATACTCCTGTTCATGATTAGTTCCTGTGCTACAAAGGTTCCTTTCATGGTATCTTCTGTAGTTCCTGCCGCAGAAGGAAAGGTTACACTAAAGAAGGATAACAATAAGAATTACAGCATCAACGTTGACGTGATAAATCTCGCTGATCCTTCAAGACTTCAGCCCTCTAAATCTACTTACGTGGTCTGGATGGAAAGTAACCGGAATGATATAAAAAATATTGGGCAGATTAATTCATCAAGTAAATTTCTTTCCAATAAGTTAAAGGGTTCTTTTTCTACTGTATCTGTTACCAAACCCACAAAGGTTTTTATTACAGCTGAAAACGACGGGAAAATAGAATACCCCGGCGATATGGTGGTATTAACTACAAGAAACTTTTAGTTTTCGCAGATAAACAGTTACAGAAAAATTGATCCGCGTACTGCTGTTTCATTTATAAACGGACTACCTATAAAACACAAGGAGGAAGGGAAACATTTAACCATGTGATCCGTATCCTCCTCCTTATTTTTGATCTTAAACGAGGCATTAACAAATAAACACTGCCGCCCCTGCCGTTTACAGCGGAAAATTTCCTACTTTTGCACCCCCGTAATCTACCTGTTAAGGATAGAATAGGGGACATTGCCTGAAGAGGCTCCCTAAGTGTGCTCCGGTGAGCGCCGCCTCAAGGGTGTAATTTTAATAGCATTTAAAAATGCCTAAGGTAAAAACAAATTCCAGTGCCAAAAAGCGCTTTAAAGTGACCGGCACGGGAAAGATTACTCACCAGAAGTCCTTCAAAAGGCACATTCTTACCAAAAAATCTAAAAAACGGAAGCGCAATCTTAGAATGGACGGCGAAGTTGCCAAATCACATCTTGATTTCGTAAAACGCCTGTTAAGGTTAAAATAGCTGTGAGCTATGAGCTGCGAGCCCGGTGTAAGCAGCAACCTTAAACTTTAAACTTTAAACTTTAAAACTCATTAAGACATGCCCCGTTCAGTAAATGCCGTTGCTTCAAGAGCACGCAGAAAAAGAATACTCAAGCAAGCCAAAGGCTTCTATGGCAAGCGTAAGAATGTATATACCGTTGCCAAAAACATCGTTGAAAAAGGTATGACCTACGCCTATGTAGGCCGTAAGAATAAGAAAAGAGAATACCGCCGCCTGTGGATAGCCCGTATCAATGCGGCTGTTCGCGAGGAAGGACTGACTTATTCTCAATTCATCAATGGATTGAATAAAAAAGGCATCACCCTTGACCGTAAGGTGCTGGCCGACCTGGCAATGAATAACCCTGAGTCTTTCAAGGGATTGATTGCACAGGTGAAATAATAAAGAGATTGTTCTTTGGTAAGCCCTGTTGGAAAGCGGGGCTTTCTTATATATGCGATGCACTTTTTCTGTGAGATCGATTCTAATCCTGCTGAAAACCCGTATCGGTAAACAGGTTTAATATATCGGTGAAAATTACTGGTGAAGGATTTCTTATTAATCAGGCTCAAGAAATAATGCAGGTCATTGTTTTTTCATAACAACAGCATTAGTTTCGAAAGCGAAGTTTGAAAGATGATGTCGTACTATATGAAAGGGGTAGAGATCCATACTTAAACGAAGATGTAAGATCCGTTCAATCATTCTTCTCCCCAATCATAAGACTTAAGTTCAGCCAAGGTATCATTCCCGGGTACAGGGAAGAGGTACATTAAATATTTCCTTTCCCCCTGGAAGCCTGCTCCGTGCTTTTGAAGATTGCGATTATACCCTGGTGTATGATCTGTAATATGAAAAACGTGAACCCAATATTCTTAATAAATGAAAAATCCCATTTCACCTAAGGGGTGGTTAGCCATCATCCTTGTTATCCTCGTTGCCACCTCCTGTCAGAAAAATGACCAGAATACAACTTCAGTAAAAAAGGCTGCTGATCTGTCTACTTTCCGTATGTCGGGAGTCGCACCCGACGACCCGCGGGCAGTGGCGAAGGTTCCTTTAATCGTATCTAAAAATTTTATGGTGTTGCAGGATCAGCTTTCCAGGAAAGGTGGTCCCAGCCAGAAGGATACAGATGGTGATGGTATTCCTGATGTTAATGATGCCTGTCCAACACAGCCGGAAACTTATAATGGTTACCAGGATACGGATGGTTGTCCCGATACGGTACCCGCACCTATAACAACAGATAATACAGCCCCCGCTATAAGTATTACAGCTCCGGCAAATGGTTCTGCCATTGCCGGTTCTGTGAATGTAACAGTTAGTGCTTCTGATAATGTCGGCGTCACCTCTGTAACTTATCTTGTTGATGGAACAGTGATCACTACTTCTTCCTCTTCTCCTTTTAGCATTGTGTGGAATACAACTTCAGTAGCGGATGGTACGCACACACTAACAGCGAGGGCTTACGATGCGGCAGGTAATTCCAATGCGTCTTCCATCTCCGTTTCTAAAAGCACCACTGTATTAGCCCCGGTAACATTGCCGGCCTCTTACCAGCTCACAATGCCTACTCCCCGCAACCAGGGGCTGGAAGGGTCTTGTGTTTCCTTTGCTGCCGTATATGCTGCCAGGTCAGCAGAACAATACTATAAGACTAATGCCTCGGGCTATTCCGACGCTGTGAACCTGTTTAGCCCGGAGTATGTATTTAACCAGGTGAACCTGGATGGTGCCTGCAGTTCATCGGCTTTAGTCCCGACGCTGGATGTGTTAAGAAACCAGGGAGTGTGCACCTGGCAAACAATGCCCTATACCGATTATAGTTGTTCCACACTACCTAACAGTGTACAGAGCACTGAAGCAGCCAATTACAAAATAGCATCGTATTCTGCTGTTATATGCTCCGACCAGGTTGCGGTGAAGACTATGATCACCAATAAGCACCCGGTAATCTTTTCCTGTAATATTGATCAGCAGTTTTATGATGCTTACCCCGGTTTTATATGGAAGTCGTATTCCAATAATTCGGGGTCTCACACTCTTGTTATTTGTGGGTATGACGATGCGTTACACGCCTATAAAGCCATGAACTCCTGGGGCACAGGTTGGGGGGATGGAGGATTTATCTGGATTGATTATGACTTTTTTCCAACGGTAGCTTCTTACTACATGTATATTTTATCGTTATAGTTTATTGCCTGGATATAAAACAAAAAGGCATTCATTTGAATGCCTTTTTGTTTGTTTAGAGAAGATCAATACTGAACAGGAAGGAGTTTTCCCATTGCACTCTTATCGCCTACATTTAGCCGGTAAACAATAGGGATGCGCTTTAAAGCGGGGATCTTATAGTTCACGGTTTTTTCAACGCCTGCGTCTACATTTCCCTCAAAGATGACCGCTACTTTTCTGCCAATAAGGTCATAAGCTTCCAGTAATGCATGACCTGAAACGGGTGATGCAAAATTGAAGATGATATTATTGGAGTAGGGATTTGGAAATGCGTTGACTACGAGGCCGGATGGAGCAATTATTGGTCCTTTTGTAATTGGTCCTTTCGTTATAGGTGTCTTCGTAATGGGCTCTTCCACCTGGTCAGGGGTTGGATTCTTATTTACTACACTTAGAGTAATAGTTTGCGTGCAAGTACTGGTGTTACCTGCTGCATCTACAGCTGTCCATGTACGTGTAGTACCATTATCCCTGTAGAAAATAGTAATCTGGCCGGATGGAGTACAATTATCCGTTGCTGTTGCACTTCCGGTACTTCCGCTCGGACAGGTAATAATCGGAGCAGTACGATCCCGTATGGTTATGTGTTGTACGCAGGTAGCTGTATTACCACAAGGATCTGTGGCTGTCCATGTCCGGGTAATAATAGTCATACAACCTGTTTGGACAACATCATTATAGGTGACAATTGCACTACAATTATCTGTGGCAGATGCCGTACCACCCGTGTTGGAGGTAGCTGTGGATGTACCACATTCAATTATGACATCCGGCGGGCAACTCGTTATTGTAGGTGGTGTTTTGTCGTCTACTGTGACAGTCTTTGTACATGCCTGTGTAATTAAACCACTTGTTGAAGTAAGGGTGATTTTAACAGTATAGGTAGTGCTGCAAGTAGCTGCTGCTACAACGCTGACACTGGTTCCGGTAGTTGTTGAACCTGAAACAAATTGTGCCCCGTTGGTGTTGTTGATCAATGTCCATGCTGCAGTGAAGTTGGTTGGTATAGGATCAGCAGTACCATCATTGTTAGGATCATATTTGTAGACATTGGTAGAACTTGGACAAACAGGTGTTGGGCCTGAGATCCCACAATTTGGGCTGGAGGAAGCTACAGTAACTACAACTTTATTTGATTTTGAACAGTATGGTGCTACAGTTTCTGTTGCTGTAACAGTAAATGTATAAGTACCAGCAGCAGTAGCTGTAAATGTTGGATTCTGAACGGTAGTTGTACTTAATGTACCTCCTGACGCAGGATCTTGTACCCATAGGAAGGAATATTTGGTTACATCTGTAACAGTAGACCCGGCGACGCTGGAAGTAAGGTTGGAGGTGTTTCTTACAGCCAGGTCAAATGCTGTTGGTGATGCAGTTGCTGCAACAACCACTTTCTCTATACTACCTGCCGGGGCTTGTGTACACGATGCAGTTTGTGTTGCTCCAACTTTCGTGACAACTAAACTCAAACTAAAGGTACCTCCTTCCGTAAATGTGGCTCCTGAAGGATGAATATCCACACTATACCCTGTTGAACTTCCGAAGATAACTGCATTGGCAGTATTCGGATTTTGTATACTCCACTGGTAACTGATATTAGAGCCGGTGGAAGCTCCTTGTGCTGTATAGGTAAGTGATGTGGTGGATGCACACACAGTCTGCGCTGCACTGATACCGCATACAGGAGGCGGAATGATTACAGCTGTTGCCTTTAGCGATCTATCCTGGTTACCCGGTTTCCCGTCAATTTCTATAATACGTGTATGATAAGGAGAACCACTAACGCCGGTTGCGCCCCTGGTTGCTCCCCAGTCGTATTCTGCAGCTATATGACCTGCCCAGGCAATGAGAGCAGTGCTTCCATCTGTTGAAGTAAATTCAATATCCAACCGGGTTTGTGTACTCCCGGTTGTTGCATCGGGTGCTTCCTCGAAAACATAAGTTAAGGTAACAATGGCTCCACCCCAGATGGTCATATCATGAATATGCCCATTATTAGTAGTTGAGCCAATATTATTAAAACTGGTAGTTGGTTGTCCTGAAACTTCTGAACCTGCACTGGAAGGTGCGGGAATATGAAAATAAACAGGTGTAGTACTTGTAAATGTTGTTCCAAGTGTGGGATCTATTGTTTCCGGATCATGCCCAAAAGTAGCATGGTGTGAACCTGTAGGATTATCAAGGTTTTGAAAGTGAGTAATATAGTCGATAGCATGACCATTACTTTGTTTGGTATCCCACTCTATAATAAGGTGGTGGTGCTGTGAGGTGCCACCGGTTAATCCATCTATTCTTACGCGATAAGGAATAGAATATCCTTCAGCAAAGTGGGCATTACTGGGACCTGCATTACCATTCACCCAATCGGCGCTGGGAGTAGGACTATAGGTTCCAAGTGGACCATTTCTTATCTGGTCAAGGTTGGCAGATTGACTATAACCAATGGTAAACACAAAAGCAGATACTATGCTTAGTAGTGATGTTTGGAGTGTAAACTTTTTCATTCGTTGGCGTTTAGGTGTTTATTATTTATTGTAATTAAAGGATAGGTAGAATATGCCGTAAACCTGCTAAGGGGGGAAGTAATACCGTTTCATTGCACAATGTTTTATAATGAGTAAAGCAGATGACGGAAAAAATGTTGTGGTTATTGTAGAATGATGGATCTAACGGTAAGATATACTTGCAGAGAGATATGGATGTAACCGAATACCTCCAGGCAAAAGCTTTTCAATGACACAGGAACAAAAAATATGTTTGAAAGGGTGAAGATTATTTACATAGAGTATAGACTATTTTTCTAAAGAAGTAAGATTAAAGAGATTCTCCTGGATAGTAGACCCTTAGCGGATCGGGGTTGTCTGGAAGGAAACGGAATTCTAATTTAAATTTAAATAAAGTATTTCATTTATTGGTGAAAGCGCTTGCATTATTTTTTACCTTTTTTTTGCCCATTTATACACTTTGGCACGATAAATTTTCAACATTCCTCATTATAGAACAAACAGCCTATTTATATACTTTAGATATAGATCTCCGGCAGTACATTTGAATCGTAGACATTATTAGAATAACTGTTTCCTTTACACTACCCTAAGTGATTGTATTCCTAAGAAAATACCACCTGCTAGCGGGTGGATTATTATTACTGGTTTACCTGGTAAATGGCCTGATCACCATTCCTCAACTTTCCCCCAATTCCGATGAACGGGACCACTTCAACTATGCTACCCGTTTTGTGAAAGGACACCCCGAAAAGGTAAAGCCTTTTGACGACGCAAGTACAATGCCTGTCTCTGTTCTGAATACCATTCCCAGGGCTGTTCAGCAATTAGTACATCCTACCTTAAAGAAAGCTGATGGAGGTGCCAGTGACATCATTGCAGGCCGATACATTACTTTGATTATCTCTTTACTGATTGGAGTTTTAACCTGGCGTTGGAGCTTTGAATGGTACGGCCGGAGCGGTGGGCTACTGTCCCTTTTCTTTTTCACTTTTTGTCCAAACCTTTTTGCGCACAGTTGTTTAGTGACTACTGATTCTTACAGTGCTTTATTTACATTGGCAAGTGCTTACTTGTTTTGGAAAAGTGTAGAAAAACCCGGCTATCTGAATACAATCCTATTTGCTTTAGCATTGGCCATGGCGCAACTCGCAAAGCAATCATTAACCCACCTGCTGATAGTGTACCTGGTGCTATATATCATTGTAAAGACAATGGACTACAAAAGATCCAGTTGGAGAAGAGAAATTCTGAAGCCGCTGATTGTGTTTTCAATAATCCTGGTTGTCATCAGTGCAGGCTTCCAGTTTAAACAGGTAGGGTGGCGGTTAACAGATTACAATTTCAGGAGTTCTTTTTTTAAACAAACTTCAACACGACTGGCAGTTCTGAACGAATTACCACTTCCATTACCTAAGGCGTATATAGATGGTTTAGACCTTACAAAGAACATTGATGAAATGGGTCCTGGTCACCCGGAGAGTTCAGGTAAAGTATATGTCCTCGGGCAATACCGGCAGGGCAGGGGGTTCTGGTATTATTACTTTGTGGTGTTGTTTTTCAAAACACCAATACCGGTTTTGATATGTACTTTCCTGTTTGTTTATTATTTGAGAAAAAGGAGAGAAGACCTGGTGAAAAGAGAATTTATACCGCTTTTCATCATTGGCTATTTTCTGGTGTATTTCAGTTTTTTCTACAATTCACAAGTCGGTATTCGTCACATAATAATGATCTTCCCCTTATTGTATGTGCTGTTAGGAAGCCTCACCGGCAGATTGAAATGGCCTAATTATATATGGGCAATTCTGTTGGTATATTCTGTCGCTACTTTCTATTATTATTTTCCTAACCTGCTATCCTACACGAATGAATTTCTACTTCCGAAGCGCAATGCCTACCGCTATTTATCTGATTCCAATATTGAATACCAGCATACGATATTCTGGTACAACCGTTTTTTAAAAGAACATCCTGATATTCAACCAGCTCCCGGAAAGCCTCACCCGGGTAAGTTTATAGTGAATATGAATGACTACTTAAACCTGGATGGAAAGCATAATTTCAGGTGGTTGCACAAATACAAACCCACAAGACAGGAGTTCTTTAGTTACCTGGTGTTCGAAATTCCCTTCGATGATCCTGGTAAGGTTCGTAATTAGTGAATGAAACTAAGTTGACTTACTAAGTGTTTTTACTATTGCTATTCAAAAAATCTGCTGTTAATTTAGCGTCGATAAAAATCCAGTAATCCAGAACGGATTTATAGATCTGAGATATCCTATGAAAACTGAAGTCTTACCAAGGACATCTCCCCTCTATTTACCGTTTATCTGTTATTAAAATAGATTGTTTCTCTCGATAGAAATATGTGTTACTGTGATGTAAATCAAGTACCTATTTAAACAATCTAATCTGAAAAGCCATGATCCTCAAAACAGCCAAAGCCTGCGCTGTACTGCTATGCAGTACATTACTCATCGTTTCCTGTAAAAAAACTGATGTAATTACTGAACCACAGATCACCGATCCACAATCAATCAGGATGGGAGGGTTGGTTCCCGATGATCCAATAAGGTTATCAAAGGTTCCATTAATAATTTCCTCTTCTTACCTGGCTCAGAAAACAATGCTGATGCGAAAAGGCGGCAATTCAAAAGGTATTAATCCCGGAACTCCTTCCACCGGCGATCTCACACCTCCATCAGTAACTATTACTTCACCAACCGATGGTTCTTCCATAACAGGAACATTAAGCATTGCTGTAAACGCATCAGATAATGTGGGAGTAAAAACGGTAAGCTATACTATTGATGGTATTTCTATCGGGAGTAGCAGCACCTCACCATTTGGAATCTCCTGGAGTTCTTCCTCTCTTGCTGATGGTGTTCACAGCCTCATTGCCTGGGCTTATGATGCTGCAGGTAATTACAGTAGCTCCAGCTCTATTTCACTTACTAAAAATACCATTGTAATTAATCCTCCACCAGCTCCATCAACCGGAACGTCATTTTCCCTCACCATGCCACCAGTGGGATACCAGGGAAGTGAAGGATCCTGTGTAGCGTTTGCCGTAGGTTATGCTGCAAGGTCAACTGAGTGGTTCTATAAAACAGGTGGTAGTGCCTATACTTATTATTCAAATATCTTCAGCCCTGAGTTCCTCTATGATTTGACCAAGGCTAATGGTGATTGTAGTGCAGGCAGCAATATTATGATTGCCCTGGATTACATAAAGGCAAATGGCATTTGCACCTGGTCCGACATGCCATATAGCTATACTGATGGCTGCTCAACGGTTCCCAATTCATTCCAGCAAGCGAATGCTCTTAATTACAAAATCTCTGATTATTCGGCGCTTTATAAATCAGATGTAGCAGGCATTAAAGCACAATTGTTAAACCATCATCCTGTGATGTTTGGTTGTAACCTGGATAATACCTTCATTAACGCTCAACCCGGGTTCATCTGGAGGTCCTATACAGCTGCTCCGGGAATCGGTCATGGTATGGTGATCTGTGGTTTTGATGATGCTAAGCACGCATGGAAAATAATGAATTCGTGGGGTACAGGCTGGTGTGAAGGTGGTTTTGGCTGGATTGACTATGATTTCTTCCCAAATACCGGTGGTGAGTGGGCTTTTGTAATTATTTAAAAAATATATATCGATTAATAACTAAGGTATCCTGGAGCAGGGTACCTTTTTACTTTTAACGACCAGTTCTCCATTTCAATTGATGTTTAATCATCATTTGTATACCGTTAGAAAAGCTTCGTTCACCGCAGTAAATGCGAATTTCGTCGAAGTAGTAAAAGAATGTATTTGTTTGAATGGGATTGATTATCAATGTTTTATGATTACTTCAGTTTGATTGTTATCAAAATATTTAAAAAATTCAACTGTTTTATCGAATCTCATGGTATTTCTCTGCACCTTTTTATACTTTTAATTTCATATCCTTTGAGACTGGAATCAGATTAGAGTACCGAACGAAAACTTAGAAAACACCATCCTCTTTCTTTTTCCTTCACTACTTAATGGATACTGTAACAGGTCTTATTCAGTGTTGAGCTGAATGAAGTGCTGTATAAGTCTTACCCCCTATCAAAGCTGGTACTGCCCGTGAGAATTATGTAAACCAGTGTTCATTATTTGATAACAATAAACTAAGAAAAAACCTATGTTCAAACCACAAACTTCCCTTTTAGGGTTAGTATCACTCCTTACCGTGCTTGTTTTATTAAACGCCTGTAAAAAACAGGATATCCCGGTAAATGAAAACACTGTAAACGCCGCGAGGATTGGAGGTTATCTTCCTGAAGATCCCGCGAAACTGGCGATGGTTCCAAAAATTATTTCATCAACTTATTTAAAGCAACAAAACATTTTATTAGCGAGGAGAAAGAATATCATTTCTCCCACACCAACAGGAGATGCAACTCCTCCTACAGTTACCATCACTTCACCAGCAGCAGGGGCTAATGTTTCTGGTACTCTTAACCTGACAGCTAGTGCATCTGATAATGTAGGAGTCACACAAGTTTCCTACACAGTAAATGGCAATGCTGTAGGTTCTGCTACTGTTGCTCCTTATACCGTTGCCTGGAATAGTGGTACGGTAGCTGATGGAACTATAACTATTGCAGCCTGGGCAAGGGATGCAGCAGGTAACCAATCTTCTACTTCAATTATGGTTACCAAGAACACCACTGTAGTTGATCCAACACCAACACCAACTCCAACACCAACAACATCGAACTTTTTCCAGCTGGCTACACCTCCGGTAGGTTACCAGGGAGGTGAAGGTTCCTGTGTTTCCTTTGCTGTTGGTTACGGTGCCAGGTCTATAGAGCAATACTATAGAACGGGCGGTTCCTCTTTCAGCTATAGTTCTAATGTGTTCAGTCCCGAGTTCCTGTATGATCAAACTAAGGTAGCTGCTGATTGTGGTTCTGGTTCTAACATCATGCAGGCGCTGGATTTTGTGCAAGCTAATGGTATCTGCACATGGGCAAATATGCCATATAGCTATACAGATGGTTGTGCAACCGTTCCCACATCTTACCAGTGGTCAGACGCAGCGAATTACAAGATTTCAGGTTATTCAGTGTTATATAAGTCAGATGTTGCCGGTATAAAGTATGAGTTGTCAAATCATCACCCTGTAATCTTTGGTGTGCAACTCGATAATGCATTTATTAACGCGCAGCCTGGTTTTATCTGGAGATCTTATAGCAGTACACCAAGTGCTGGTCACGCGATGATCATTGTTGGATATGATGATTCAAAGAACGCCTGGAGAGTGATGAACTCGTGGGGTACTACCTGGTGTGAAAGCGGCTTTGGCTGGATTGACTACAACTTCCTTCCTAATGCCGGCGATGCATGGGCATTTGCAATCAATTAAGGTAAATATATTCTGGTTTGATATATTACAACAAAAGGCGTCCATTTGGACGCCTTTCTTTTTTTGACACACATCTAATCTCCAAACGGTTTTATCACTAGTATTAATAATTCACTCTGAGCAGTTTACCGGTTACCTGCTTGTTGCCCATGCGCAGCAAATACATCATATTCTGCGGGGCAGAAGCAGGTGCATTAAACTCGACTTCCTGTATGTTATTGGCTTGCACATTACCATCGTAAACAGTAGCAATCCGCTGTCCTAACATATTCAGTACATCCAAGTGAACATGACCGGACTCCGGTGAACTGATAAAGAACTTCACTCTACTGTTGAATGGATTTGGAGCTGCAATGACATTCAGTTTGTTTACTAATAGATCTTTGTCTGAACTAGCAATCTTCAACAGTTTTGGTGTGGCACCCGGTGAACCTAAGGCACTGCAATTACCATTAAACTCATTATTATTCGCAATATTCAACGCATCATTAAGAGAGCTACAGGTCCATGTGCTGGTTCCACCGTTCAAAACAGTCCTAATGGTGTTATAGAGATCTATAAATGAACCGCTGAACGGATAACTGTCACCAAATGCGGCTTTGCTTAACAAGGCTGCAATACCATTTCTTGCAAGTGCTACACAATTGCCTCCCTGTAATCCAAGTACCTGCAGCATGGTTGGATTTCCGGAAATACCCGTAATTGTTTGAGTAATAGCAAAGTAGGTCTTAAATAAAGTAGCAGTGGTAAATTGCTGCCCAGGACCAGTACCTGCAGGCATACCCGGATAGATAGTTGTAGTTCCTGATACCAACCCGGCTACAACAGGATCAGTGTATGCATCCCATACAGCAGGGTGATTTTTCCAATAGCCAATGGTACAACCAGAGAGACTGCAATCGACTGCAGTTGCTGTTGTTGTGCAGGTTACAGTGCCCAGGCTGATATTATCAAAGCTTACCGCGATTGAAACGGTATACGTTCCGGCTGAAGGTGTAACTATTACCGAGGTGACATCATGTGTAGAACCACTGATGCTTGCACCCTGCGCACTCCAGTTATAATGTGTGTATTGCGGTAACGAACCCGTTGCAGTGAATGTTCCTGAGCTACCTGCACAGAGCATACCTGGTCCGGTAATACCCGGACAAATAAAGGAACCTCCCGTTGTTATAATTACAGTCGCCGTCGCCGTGCAACTTCCAATTAAAGTAGTTCCCGTTACTAAAAACTTATACTGGTCATTGAAAGCATTGGCAGTAAAAGTGACGGTAGCGCCGGATGTAGAACTTAGACCTGAAGTCCCATTAGAGAAAGGTGGAACCGTAATGGCGGACCATGTAAAGGAGCTGAATAGAGCGTTGTTCTGCACACCATTAACAGAGCCGTAGGCATTTAGTACTGAATTATGATCGGCAGACAACATGTTAATTGTGGCCGGTGTTGCCGTCGCCGATAATGTTGCAGCACCATAGACTGTCAACGTGCCTGCACCGGATCCAGTACAACCATTACCATCTATAACGGTTACCGTGTAGGTGCCGGCTATTGAAGCAGGGAAGGAGGCTACATTCCCGGGGTTAGTGGCCCCTCCAGGAACTTGCCAGGTATAGGTATATACACCTGCTGCAGGAGTAGACGGTGTTGGAGTAGCTGTTATAGTAGCCGGTAAATTAGCTGGGCATACTGACGGAGAATTTACTGCAACGGTTGGACTTTGATTAACAGTTAAGACCCTGGTGCAAGTGCTTGAACAGCCATTACTATTTGTTATTGTCAAAGTATAAGTTCCCGCAGTGCTGATGTTACCTGTACTTTGAGTGCTAACTGAAAAACCGCCAGGACCTGTCCAAGCATAACTGGACATTCCTGCCGGACCGGAGAAACTGGTTGTAGAGCCTGAACATATAATATTATTTCCGGTAATACTGCAATTAGGTTTACCATATACCGTCAATGTTGCCTGGCAATTATCAGTAGATTGAACACTGCTTATTGTTGTAACCAGGGTAATGGTATAGGTACCCGGAGTATTGGAAGTCACTGTTGCAGTAGCACCGCTGGCAGTGAGTGTGGCCCCGGTGTTTGGACTTATAGACCAAGCATAATTATCCATTCCGGCTGGGCCATTAAAGGTAGCTGTACCGCCCTGGCAGTACGATGCAGTGGAAGGTGTGATGGTACATGGCGGTGGAGGAATTTCGAAGGCACTTGACATAATTTGATTATCCCTGTCACCAATAGATGCATCGTCAAATGATGTTAGTTTAATGTGATAGTTACCTCCACTGATAGCCCCTGCTCCCAGGTTCTGGCCATACCCACAACTCGACGGAATTGCCAGCCCCATAGCAGGATGACCTGCAAAGTATACCAGTAGCTGAGTGGAATTGGATGTCCAGGTTATTATATAGGATTTGTAATCAGCATCATACCCGGGCACCGCAGAAATAGTAACGGAAGAAATGTCCTGGTTACCTACAATATCGATGTAAGGTGCTCCATAAATGCCAGTCCAGCAAGTTAAGACCTGGTCTACTGTACGACCTGTCGTTATACTCGAAGGTGAACCGAAGTTTGTAACATCAACACTAGCTGTCTTATGCTTGGTGGCACTGGATAGGTTAGCGGATAAATCAAATGGCGCATCGAGCCACATAGCCGCATCAAGATTTTGAAGTTCGTTTGCCCCATTACCACCAATGTTTATAGCCGTTTGCTTCGCCTGAGCCCATGACATAATAAAATCATAAGCGTGGGTGCCACCGGATTCAGCCAGGTGTTTGATAGTAATACTATGCGTACCACCGGCGATACCCGAAATAAAAAGTCGTTGGGGAGTACCGACACCTTCATAGTAGGTGGTTTGTGTATTATTAAGGATTCCATTTGTCCAGGATATGCTGAATGGAGTAGCTGCATCATTCTGCGCCTGGTCAAATTGGGTGGTTTGACCAACAGACCGCATCCAAAAGAAGCAAAAGAGAGTAACCAGCATCATTAGTTGTACGATATACTTTAAAGGGTAAGACAACCCTTTTGTTGTAGAAGTATACATATTTTAATGTTTGAAGATTTAAAATTTGGTTAAGGGCTTGACAAGGACATCTTCACATGGAGTTCAACATAGAAGGGCTTAATGTTGAGGAGGAGAAGTATCGGCTACCATTATGTAAAGAATCTTAAATAGCATATAGTTATAGTTTATTGCTATATAACTTATACTGCCACCTCGGTGTGCACAAAGTTGAACTGTTGCAGAAAAATTAATTCGCTGCAGGTGGCCGGCGGAACAACAGAAATAATAATACTAATCGTTGGTTTTCAAAAGGGGAAGATTACCTAAACAGTATGCTTAGGTGAAAAGTTCAGAGGGCGGAAACCCCCTTAAATGGAGAATTGTTTTAGAGGTGGTCGCTTGTGGTTTACAAAGGATTCACACAAAATCCATGTTATTAAAAGGATATTGAAAAGAAGCTTAAATAAGAGTATTGATGAAGGCTATTCAAGGATGATAGGGAAAAAAGGAGTCTAAAAGGGACGTCGGTAATGTTACTCTAAATTAAAACATTCTTTTAATACAAAGCACTTCTATGTCTCTTTTTCTTTAAAATATTTATCCACTTTGCAGCAGTGAAGATATAACGAAAGGTATCCTTTCAGATACCTTTTAGTTAATACTGAGTAGTATGTACAAAAATAAAGAAGGCGTCTTTTCAGACGCCTTCAATTTGCCCTCACATCCAACTCTCCAAACGAGATATCAAAGCCTGTTACTGGTTAACCCTGAGGAGTTTACCGGTAACTTGTTGATTACCCATTCTGAGGATGTACATCATATTCTGTGGAGCGGAAGATGGTACATTGTATTGTACTTCGTAACTGTTATTTGCCTGGATGTTACCATCAAAAACAGTTGCGATCCTCTGGCCCAGTATATTCAATACATCGAGTTGAGCATGTCCTGATTGTGGGGAAGTAATAATGAACCTTACTTTACTTGTAAATGGATTCGGAGCTGCAATGACATTCAGATGCTGAACATTAGTTACCTCGTTCATGATCCGTATGCCTCTTGTAGCACCAGGATCACCAAGGTTACTGCACGCATTGTTATACTCATTGTTATTTGCCATATCAAGAGCACTGTTCAATGTACTACATGTATAAGATGTAGTTCCGGCACCACCAAGTGTAGCAAGAATGGTGTTGTAGGTCTGTGTGAAGGTGCCCGGGAATGCATAAGTATTACCGAAGGCGGCCTCACTTAACAGGGCTGCAATAGCATTTCTTGCAAGTGCAACACAACCTCCACCACCTAACTTCAGAACGTCAAGCATAGTGGACGTACTGGTAATCCCATTGATTGGATCTATACCAGGGAAGTAAGTCATGAACAAGGTTGAAGTAGTGAACCTTTGTCCCGGACCTGTACCTGCTGGCATATTCATAACCAGTGGATCAGTATAAGAATCCCAAATTGCTGTATGGTTCTTCCAGAATCCTAAAGTACAACCATAAACAACACACATGGTTGCAGTACCTGCCTGAGTACAGGTAACAGGACTAAAGACAGAAGACTCAAAGCTGACTGTCAAGGTAACGGTGTAAGTACCGGCCTGTGTAGGAACAACACTTACTGAAGTTACATCATGAGCAGTCCCACTTATTGTTGCGCCCTGTGCTGACCAATCCCAATGTGTGTATTGAGCTATCGGACCAGTTGCTGTGAATGTGCCTGCTGTACCTACACACAATTCTGCCGGAGGTGTAATTGGAGGACAGCTGAATGATCCGGCTGTAGCTACTGCAACTGTTGCAGTTGCAGTGCATCCATTTGCGGATGTTGCTGTTACCAGGAACTTGTAATTGGTAACTGCATTTGTAGGTGCTGTGAATACAACAGAAGCGCCTGTCAATGAACTCAATGAACTATTAGGTGCTGTTGTGAATCCTAATTGTGGATAAGGAGCCCAGGTGTATGTCGTACCAGCGCTTGGTGTTGCCGTAGCTGCCAACGTAGAACTATGACTTGGTGATAACAAGTTAATAGTTGCTGGTGTAGCTGTAGCTGACACTGTAACTGCCGGATAAACTGTCAATGTGCCTGCACCAGTTCCTGTACAACCATTACTATTTGTAATAGTAACAGTGTAAGTACCTGCAACACTGGTGTTAAATGTGTTGACATTACCAGGGTTAGTAGCAGTAGCCGGAACCTGCCATGTATAAGTATAAGTACCTGCAGGAGTCGGTGTTGCTGTAATTGTAGCTGGTAAATTAACCGGGCATACTGCCGGTGAATTAACTGCTACAGTAGGATTAGCATTAACGGTCAATGTTCTTGTACAAGTGCTTTGGCAACCATTGGAATTTGTGATGGTAAGTGTATAGGTACCTGCCACTGAAATATTTCCTGTTGATTGCGTGGAAGCAGTAAATGAACCAGGTCCTGTCCATGCGTAGGTAGTCATACCTGCAGGGCCGGAGAAGCTTGTAGGAGTACCACTACAGATAACATTAGTACCTGTTATGCTACAACTTGGCAATGGGTTCACTGTAAGGGTCCTTGAACAAGTGCTTTGGCAACCATTAGCATCCGTTATAGTAACTGTATATGTACCTGCTGTGCTGATGTTACCGGTGCTTTGAGTAGAAGCAGTAAATGAGCCAGGTCCTGTCCATGCATAACTAGCCATACCTGCTGTTGCAGAGAAGGATGTTGTTGTGCCGCTACAGATAATATTTGTACCTGTAATATTACAAGTTGGCAGTGCATTTACAGTAAGTGTTCTGCTACATACACTTGTACAACCCGTAGAACTTGTAACTGTCAATGTATAAGTTCCAGCGACAGATATATTACCTGTTGATTGTGTAGAAGCAGTAAATGAACCAGGTCCTGTCCATGCATAAGTAGTCATACCTGCAGGGCCAGAGAAGCTGGTCGTAGTTCCGGAACATATAATGTTCGTTCCTGTAATGCTACAAGTTGGATTTGCATTCACTGTCAATGTTCTTGAACAGGTGCTTTGGCAACCATTAGAATTAGTAATTGTAACAGTATAGGTGCCTGCTGTACTGATATTACCAGTGGATTGCGTAGAAGCGGTAAATGAACCAGGTCCTGTCCATGCATAAGTAGTCATACCAGCAGTTGCTGTAAACACAGTGGAAGTACCCGTACATATGACATTAGTTCCTGTGATATCACAAGTTGGTAGTGAATTCACTGTAAGAACTCTTGTGCAAGTGCTTTGGCAACCATTGGAATTTGTGATGGTAAGAGTATACGTGCCAGCAACAGATATATTACCAGTGGATTGCGTAGAAGCTGTGAATGAACCAGGTCCTGTCCATGCGTAGGTAGTCATACCTGCAGGTCCGGAGAAGCTTGTGGTCGTTCCGGAGCAGATAACGTTTGTTCCTGTAATACTACAACTTGGCAATGGGTTCACAGTGAGAGTTCTTGAGCAAGTGCTTTGGCATCCATTGGCATCAGTAATAGTTACTGTATAAGTACCTGCTGTGCTGATGTTACCGGTGCTTTGAGTAGAAGCGGTAAATGAACCAGGTCCTGTCCATGCATAAGAGGTCATACCTGCAGTAGCAGAGAAGGACGTTGTTGTACCAGAACAGATAACATTTGTACCTGTAATGCTACAAGTTGGTAATGGATTAACTGTAAGGACTCTTGTACAAGTGCTTTGGCAACCATTGGCATCAGTAATAGTTACTGTATAAGTACCCGCTGTGCTGATGTTGCCGGTGCTTTGAGTAGAAGCAGTAAATCCACTTGGTCCTGTCCATGCATAGCTTGTCATACCTGCTGTAGCAGAGAAGGACGTTGTAGTACCAGAACAGATAACATTTGTACCTGTAATGCTACAAGTTGGTAATGGATTAACTGTAAGGACTCTTGTACAAGTGCTTTGGCAACCATTGGAATTTGTGATGGTAAGAGTATACGTACCAGCCACAGATATGTTACCAGTGGATTGCGTAGAAGCTGTGAATGAACCAGGTCCTGTCCATGCGTAGGTAGTCATACCTGCAGGTCCGGAGAAGCTTGTGGTAGTTCCGGAGCAGATAACGTTTGTTCCTGTAATACTACAACTTGGCAATGGGTTCACAGTTAGAGTTCTTGAACAAGTGCTTTGGCATCCATTGGCATCAGTGATAGTGACAGTATAAGTACCTGCTGTGCTGATGTTACCGGTGCTTTGAGTAGAAGCGGTAAATGAACCAGGTCCTGTCCATGCATAAGAGGTCATACCTGCTGTAGCAGAGAAGGACGTTGTAGTACCTGAACAGATGACGTTTGTACCCGTAATGCTACATGTTGGTAATGCATTAACTGTAAGGACTCTTGTACAAGTGCTTTGGCAACCATTGGAATTTGTGATGGTAAGAGTATACGTACCAGCAACAGATATATTACCAGTGGATTGCGTTGAAGCGGTAAATGAACCAGGTCCTGTCCATGCATAAGTAGTCATACCAGCAGGGCCAGAGAATGATGTAGTTGTACCAGAACAGATAACGTTTGTACCTGTGATACTACAAGTTGGTAATGGGTTTACGGTAAGTGTTCTTGAACAAGTGCTTTGGCAACCATTGGCATCAGTGATAGTAACAGTATAAGTACCGGCTGTGCCGATATTGCCTGTGGTTTGAGTAGAAGCAGTAAAGGAACCCGGTCCTGTCCATGCATAACTACTCATTCCAGCTGTTGCAGTGAATACAGTGGTTGTTCCCTGGCAGATTACATTAGTACCTGTAATACTACAAGTCGGAAGTGTATTCACTGTAAGGGTTCTTGAACATGTGCTTTGGCAACCATTGGCATCAGTGATAGTGACAGTATAAGTACCTGCTGTGCTGATGTTACCGGTGCTTTGAGTGGAAGCGGTAAATGAACCAGGTCCTGTCCATGCATAAGAGGTCATACCTGCTGTAGCAGAGAAGGATGTTGTAGTACCTGAACAGATCACATTAGTACCTGTGATGCTACATGTTGGTAATGCATTTACTGTCAGTGTTCTGGCACAAGTGCTTGAACAGCCGCTGCTATTCGTGATAGTTACCGTGTAAGTTCCTGCTGTACTAATATTTCCGGTCGTTTGAGTAGAAGCAGTAAATGAACCAGGTCCGGTCCATGAATAACTGGCCATTCCAGCTGTTGCAGTAAACACTGTATTCGTTCCGGAGCATATAACATTGGTGCCTGTAATACTGCATGTTGGATTTGATAAAACTGTGACTGACACAGGTGCCGTTGTTGTTGTACATTGAGTTGTTGCATTCACTGCGACAACATAATAGCTTCCGGAAGCCAGGCCTGTCCAAACAAGAGCTGATCCCGTACCTGCCTGAGTTGTAACCGTAACATTTCCGGCAGCATTAACCAATGTATAATTAACACCGACTTCAGATGAAGTCATTGTAAGTGTTCCGGCTCCTGCTGCTCCCTGGCATAAACTACTCCCTGTTAATGTTTGTAGTAAAGGAAC
>JBLNAY010000230.1:0-2998 GCA_050259715.1 Candidatus Dadabacteria bacterium | reverse complement strand
TGCAAACTGATTCCGTAATTCAGTTCAGGTGCCATACCAGAAAAAGGAGTTTCATACTTCTTAAATCCTAATCCTGTAGCATCCATGTCTCTCTGTATGAACTTTGTGCAACAGATCACTTCCCCTCTCTTAAACTGATTGCTGCCTGCAGAACCAAGGTTGATGATTAAGGAAGGTTTGTGCCGGTGGATAGCTTTTGTTAATTCATATGCTGCATTCACCTTACCGCACCCGGTGATTAGTTTATTTACACGATCAAACTCCCCTGCTATTTCAACATCCAGGGCAAAGACAAACAATGCCTTTGTAAGGTTCAATGAAGCAACTGCTACTTCAGTATTTTCTACCATCATGCAAACCTAATTAACCGGCTCAGTACAATATATATCAAGACCTCGCTTTAAAAGTTATGTTCTGACGGTTGGCAGTTTTCAAGCATTGTAATACAAACGTGCCCGTAAACCTTTAAACCTTTCTCATCTTCCTCCCGCGGGTGTATGTTGCCTTATATACTCTGTGATTGTTGTTGCCAGGTGTCTTGAAGTGCCTGCGCCTTCGAATATGCCATGTGAACGATTAGGATAGACCATTAAACTGAATTGCTTCTGATTTTTCACTAATTCATTCACCAGTTGTTCTGCGTTTTTATAATGAACATTATCATCCCCTGTGCCATGGATGTAAAGTAAATTACCCCTAAGGTTTTTGGCAAAGTTGATAGGAGATGCCAATTGGTAATCCTCCTCATTCTCCTGTGGCAGTCCCATATACCTTTCTGTGTAAATGTTGTCATAATAATGCTGGTCTACAACCGCAGCAACAGCTACTCCTGTCTTGTAAATCTCAGGGTGCCGGAACAGGAGATTGAGAACCATCGCAGCGCCGCCACTCCATCCAAAGACAGCCACCCTGCTACTATCAATGAATTTCCATTTCATAATTTCACTCGCTGCCTCTGCCTGGTCATGAGAATTCAGCACCCCAATTTTTCGGTAAATACTTTTACGCCATTCCCTGCCTTTTAAAGCAGGTGTGCCCCGGTTGTCCATAGCAATACCAATGTACCCTTCAGGAACAAGCGATCCTAAATACCGGTCAAACGAAGGCACATCATTAGCGACAGTGGATGCCGGTTCTCCATAAACATAAAAAAGAACAGGGTACTTCTTACTCGGATCAAAATCTTTTGGTTTAGCCATTATACCATCCATAGAAATGTGATCAGCTGTAGTGACCGAGAACTTTTCTAAACTATAGTTGTTTTCAGGCTTTTTAAAAGCATCGTCCTGTGAGGGGTACGCCTTGGAATGGGAGGGAAGATTTACAAGGCGTGCATTGGAACTGCGGTTAATATTCGCATTTGTATGCAGGGCATACTGTGCATCGGGAGAGAACCGGTAAGCATTAGTTCCCTCGAATATAGCCGGTGTCACTCTTGTGGTATCGGTCCTGTTAAGACTCACGTAATATAAATAGCGGTCCGTGGCATCATAAGGGCTTGCTATAAAATACACCCTTCCTGATGCAGGATCAAAGGCTGCATACTTTGCATCAAATGCGCCTTTGGTTAACAATTGTTCACGGGCACCAGGGGATACCTTATAAATGTGTTCCCATCCATCCTTTTCGGTGCTCCAGAGGAAGGAGTGGCCCCGATCAATCCATGTCCATGGTGGAGTATCATATACAAATGGTTGGATTGGTTCTACCCATGCATTATCCTTATCAGTGAAAAAAGCCCTGGTTGTTCCAGTCTTGCTATTGCAGTTATATAAAATGGCTTCATTCTGTTTACGATTCAATTGCAAGACCGTAATGGTGTCTTCATTTTTCCATTCCATCCGTGGTATGTAATTATTCTTTGGATCACCGGGAACCTTTAACCACGTCAGCCTGTTTGTGTTGATGTTGATCACGGCTGTCTTAACTGAGGATGGACTGATACCGGCCTTTGGATATTCCACGGGTATTGTGAATGGATAAAGTGAATCGGTATTATCTATCATCAGGTGATTGGGAATGCTCCTGGCATCAACTTTCCAGAAAGCAAGGCTTTGTCCTGAAGGACTCCACCTGAAACCATCACGACATCCTAATTCTTCCTCATAAACCCAGTCAAAAGTGCCATTGATCATCCGGTCAGTACCATCGGTTGTCAATGCCTTGATAATATTGGTATTTGTATTCTCAACATAAATATTATGGCCGCTGACATACGCCACATTTTTATTATCTGGTGAAATCTTCGCAAACATCAGGGAAGAGGCGGGGAATTTTTTTCCTAACTTTTTCCCTTTACCGGTTTCAAGATCAAAGTACCAGTAATCACCTTTGGTATTAGCCCTCCATACTCTCGAAGAATTAGTGTACACGAGTAATTTCTTTTGATCCTTACTCCACACAATATTCTCAACCCTGGTCCTTAATCCGGCTGCCTGTAATTGAGTGCTGTCCAATACCTGTTTCCTGTTGTTCAGATCATCTGCATTATACAGGTAGATACTATTTCCTTCTAGAACCCAGAATGAATGTGAGGATGGCAGCCAGTGAAGTTGAAAAATGTTAATGGCTGCACCGGGAATAGAAAGCTCCAACTTTTCTTGTCGGGAGATTTCGTCAAATGGTTGTGCAATTGAACTAACTACAATTAAAAGACAGGATAACAGGTAAGATATTCTTTTCATAGCTATGAGATTGCCTGAAAAGATAATTGGAATTTATTAAATAAAATAAATCAGCCGGGTACTATGCCATAAAAAGTGAAATAAGGGAATCCAGGTAATTATATCATCTGATCGGGTACATAGAGTTTATCAAGGCACTCAACAACATCATCATCAGAAACCTCCTTGAAGTCAAGATAAAACCCACTAACCCTGTAATAGTTTTCCGGAACCAGTACCGCAATTATTTCATCAACGGCTTTGCTAAGTTTCTCAACAGCAAATTTGGATATCATAGGAGCGGCTACAATAATGCGGGAAGGTCGCTGCATCTT
>JBLNAY010000229.1:0-13299 GCA_050259715.1 Candidatus Dadabacteria bacterium | reverse complement strand
TTCTGTAACCCTGAGAACAGGCTTACGTCAAAAGAGATAATTACCAGTTATCATGGATTTTGTTCATTTATCACAAAACAATGTACCTTATATAACATAGTACCTACTTTTGAAATGTAATACAGATTAATAAGTACTAAAACCAGCTATTAATGAAACAATTCTTCACCTTAACAGTCTTTGTGATCAGTTTATTCACAACAAAGGCTCAAACAAGTTACCAGCAGTCTGGTAGTAGAATAATAGGTACCGTTGTTGATGGTAGTCAAAAAACTATAGAATCGGCCACGATTACATTATTAAGAGCACAAGACTCATTGCCTGTGAAATATTCTGTTGCAACAAGGAACGGTCAATTCACATTTGAGAATATTGCTAAGGGTAATTACCTCGTATCCGTAAGTGTTGTGGGTCATCAAAAAGGGTATTCCGAATTAATCAGATTAACTGCTGATCAAACAATACAGTTAAAACCCATTATTCTTACCCAACAGGCTAAGGATATGTCGGTTGTTACCGTTACTGCTAAACGGCCATTTATCGAACAGAAAATTGATAGAACTGTCATTAATGTGGAAGCTTCTGTCACGAATGCAGGCGCTAATGTGCTGGAGGTTCTTGAAAAGTCACCAGGTGTAAGTGTGGATAAGGATGGAAATATAAGTTTAAAAGGTAAACAAGGGGTATTAGTGATGATAGACGGGCGGCCTACTTATTTGGGAGCCGCCGAATTAGCCAACTACCTTAAAGGATTGCCTTCATCGACTGTTGACCAAATTGAATTAATGACCAATCCGCCGGCAAAATATGACGCATCCGGTAATTCCGGTATTATAAATATTAAGACAAAGAAAAACCGGGTAGCAGGTTTAAATGGAAATGTCACTTCCTCTTACACCCAAGGGATCTATTACAGGCTGAGTGAGAGCTTTAATGTGAATTACAGGACTAAGAAAGTTAACCTGTTTGCTAATGGCTTCTATAATAAAAGCCACTCTTATAATCAATTAACTATAAACAGGAAATTAAAAGATCTCAACAACAGGCAAGTAATAGCCATATTCGACCAGGTATCTAATATGAATGGTTTTAATGACTATCCGCAATTAAAGGCCGGTGCAGACTTTTTCTTAAGTAAAAATACAACTATTGGAGTTGTTGCAGGTGGTTTTATTAACCCTGGCAGGGCTCTTACTTCAAACACCAGTTATTTACAGGATGCAACCAGTAAGATCGATTCCATCGTTTATGCCACCAGCACAAACAATCAACGTTGGAAAAATGCAAATTTTAATCTGAATTACAGGCACGAATTTGATTCAGCTGGTACAGAGTTGACTTCTGATGTCGATTACGTTACTTATTCTTCCAAAGGTGACCAGGTGTTTAATAATGAAACTTTTAATCAAAGCTGGCAATTGCTAAATACAAAGACCATTACGAGCAATCTTCCTTCCAGTATAAATATTTATTCAGCTAAAGCTGACTTCACCCACCCAATGAAGAAGGGTGCAAAAATAGAAGCGGGTTGGAAAAGCAGCTATGTGAATACTGATAATGGAGCATTTTATTATAACCTGGTTTCTGGTAACGAATTACCAGATTATGGGAAAACCAACCAGTTTTCATACAAGGAGAACATAAATGCTGGCTACCTGAATTTCAGTAAACAATACAAGAAAATAGGTATCCAGGCGGGTTTACGTTATGAAAACACCAACTATTCCGGAAAACAGTTTGGTAATCCTACCCATACTGATTCTTCTTTCACCCGTTCCTATGGTAATTTATTTCCTACACTTTACCTGTCTTATAATGCCAGTAAGGTTAACCAGTTTAACCTCAACTTCGGCAGACGTGTTAACAGGCCGGCTTACCAGGATTTGAATCCTTTCTTATTCTTCATTGATGAATATACATACCAGTCTGGTAATCCTTTCATGAAACCGCAGTTCAGGAACAACTTTGAGTTAGGCCATACTTACAAAAACTTCCTTACAACAACAATCAGTTATAGTCATACAAAGGATTATATGATGGAAGTATTCGACCAGGAGAAAGTAAGCAGTACATCCAACGGGTATGCAACTATTGTGAGAAGAGGCAATATCGGTAAAGTTGACCAGGCAGGACTTTCAATAAGTGCTAATGTGCCTGTCACCAAATGGTGGAGATCTATGATGTTCACCAATTATACTTATAACAAATTCTCAGGTGACCTGAATGGCGAGAACTTAAATCTTGACGCAAGTAATGTTATGTTCAACGTGAATAATCAATTTAAAATAAATACTGCATGGAGTGCTGAATTGAGTGGCTTTTATAGAACCAAAGGCATTGAAGGTCAAATTATAGCTAGGCCTATGGGACAGGCGTCAGCAGGTATTAGCAAACAAGTTCTTAAAAACAGGGGAGCTGTACGTTTGAATATCAGAGATATTTTCTTAACGAGCAGAGGTTCAGGGCAAATGAGTTTTAAATCTACTGAAGCACATTTTGAAAGTAAAAGAGATAGTCGTCAAGCGACTCTTAGTTTCAGCTATCGTTTTGGAAATCCAATCAAGGGAGCAACTCCAAAAAGGAAAACAGGAAGTGCCGAAGATGAGCAGAGTCGTGTGAAACTCGGGGGTAATTAAAAACAAAAGTCAATAAACGTTTATATATTTCTCGTGTGTGTCGGGTCCTTTTTCTAAGGGACCCTTTTTTATATACTGCCTTACCAAAGGATGTTCAGAAGCTAAGTTCCGAAGGTGGACTTTGTTGAGTACTTTTGCACCGCATTTACAGGGTATTCTTACACAAGATAATTACCTGTACTATCGACAGAAAAATAGTAGTATGAATGTTCTTGAGTATTTTCAACAGGTAACTATTTTCATTTTTGACATTGATGGAGTGTTAACAGATGGTTCTGTGTTGCTGTTGGAAAATGGACTGCAGGCACGAAAGATGAACGTAAAGGATGGATTGGCACTGCAGATGGCTATTAAAAATGGGTACAAAGTGTTTATTATCTCCGGGGGTAGTTCAGAACCTGTGATCAACCGGTTAAATTACCTGGGGATAGAGGAAATTCATCTTGGCTTAAAGGATAAGCTGAAGTTTGTAGAAGCAATTCTTGAAGAACATCAGTTAAGCTGGAAAGAAGTATTATATATGGGTGACGATCTGCCGGATTTACCCGTGTTAGAGAAGGCAGGTACACCTTGCTGCCCGTCTGATGCTGCTACTGAAGTAAAACAAATAAGCAAGTATATATCTAACATTGCAGGAGGCTATGGCTGTGTAAGAGATGTAATTGAAAAGGTGTTGAAATTAAATGGACATTGGAAGTACATTCCTGAAATTGCCTCCCGCTAATTGAAGTTTAATGAATTTAACCAAAGCTTTTTTCAGACTCGTAAGATGGCCTAACCTCGTGTTTATTGCCATCACTCAATTGCTTTTTTACCTGTGCATCTATGAACCACTCTATAATAAACAAGATTTTAGAAAATTATCTTTACTTATAATTGCTTCCATATTCATTTCAGCGGCCGGTTACATCATCAATGATTACTTCGACCTCAATATTGACCAGATAAATAAACCACGTAAGAATGTTATTGACAAAGCTATTCACAGGCGATGGGCTATTATCTGGCACCTCTTGTTAAGTTTATCAGGCATTGTTTTGACAGCTTTAGCTGTCGGATTATCCCAATGGTACCTGGTGTTAGCCAATTTGGGTTGTGTGATCCTGTTGTGGTTTTATTCAACATCATTTAAAAGACAGTTATTAATAGGAAATATTGTTATTTCACTTCTGACTTCATGGACAGTATTGCTTCTTTTCTTTGCTTTTGCCACTCCTGATAATGCTTTTCAAACCAATGACCCGGTCTCAATTAAGTTCTTTCGTCTAGCCTTTTTATATGCCGGGTTTGCCTTTATCATTTCATTGATACGGGAAGCCATTAAGGACATGGAAGACATGGAAGGTGATGCCCGCTATGGTTGTAAAACCTTGCCTATAGTTGTAGGCATCCGATCTACGAAATTGTATGTTGTAATCTGGATCGTTGTATTATCTGCCACGCTCATCATACTACAGATGTATATTCTACAATTTGGTTGGTGGCACGCAACGGTGTATGGTGTTCTTTTTGTAATTGTACCCTTGCTTTACCTACTGAATAATGTCCGTAAGGCGTCAGACTCCGGGGACTTTCATGCAGGAAGCAACCTGTGTAAACTTCTTATGTTCACAGGTATTTTGTCGATGACCTTCTTTCATTTTTATTTTTGAGGAATGGCTAAATATATACTTGCCTCACAGTCGCCGAGGAGAAAACAATTGCTTGAGTGGGCAGAGATAGATTTTGAGATCATTGTTGAACCAACCGATGAAACATGGTTACCCCATCTGCATCCAAAAGATGTTGCCATTTACATTGCCGAACAGAAGGTTAAAGCAGTACGGCATCGTACGGAGAAGACCATTATTGCTGCAGATACAATTGTTGTACTTAATGACGAAATCATTAATAAGCCACAGGACAGAGAGGATGCAATAGGAATGCTTAAGAAGCTGAGTGGTGCACATCACAAAGTGATAACAGGTGTTGTGATCAGTAGCATCGAAAAAGAGGTTGCTTTTGCTGATGTAACCGATGTAGAATTCCACCCGTTGACGCAGGAGCAAATTGAATTCTATGTTGATAAATACAAACCCTATGATAAAGCAGGGGCGTATGCCATACAGGAATGGATAGGGGTGGTGGGCATTAAAACCGTGAAAGGTGATTTTTACAATGTTATGGGGCTACCGGTTAGCAGGGTTGTTCAGGAATTACAGAAGTTTTAATTGCTTTTATTAGGGTCATTGTTCATTAAGAAAAGTTTTACTAAGTTCATCGCCTTGTAAACTCTTAGCATATGCAACCGGACCAAACTGCTCCTTCTCTACCTGCAGCCGTCCTCTCAGCAGGCATAACAAAAGAAGCAATTAACGAGAAACTATTACAGTTTATCTGGCAATTTCAATATTTCAATAAATCAGATTTGCTGACCACTGGCGGTGATTCACTTCACATTATTCAACCAGGAAAATTAAACAAAGACCAGGGACCAGACTTTACCGATGGTAAGATTAAGATAGGAAACACTACTCTTGCGGGTACCATAGAAATACATATTAAAGCAACCGACTGGGATAAACATGGGCATCAGTATGACAGAAAGTACCGTAATGTCATCCTGCATGTTGTATTTGTAAATGACTGTGAAAATGATAACAATATTCCGGTGCTGGAATTACAACCACGTATTTCTTCTTTCTTACTAAGCCGCTATAATACATTTATGAATTCTGGTAATTTTATTTCATGCTCATCATCCATCTCTGAAGTAAAACCAATTGTTTTGTCAGCATGGAAAGAACGGTTACTTATAGAGCGGCTCACCCGGAAATCCACTTATGTCCTTAAGTTGCTGGAGCAAACTAAATTCCACTGGGAAGAGGCGTTCTGGTGGTTACTGGCAAGAAATTTTGGTGCTAAGGTTAATTCCGAAGCTTTTGAAGCAATGGCACGTTCTGTACCATTGAAGGTTCTTGCAAAACACAAGAACAGCATTCACCAACTGGAAGCTTTATTATTTGGGCAGCTGAATTTACTGGAACAGGAGTTTATTGATGAATATCCAAAGTTGCTAAAACGGGAATATCGTTTTTTGAAGAAGAAGTATGGGTTAAATCCGGCTGCCATTTCCTTAGTTTTCCTGAGAATGCGACCCGGCAATTTTCCTACGATCAGGTTAGCACAATTGGCTACTCTTATCCAGGAATCAGCACACCTCTTTTCAAAAGTTCTCGAAATGGAAAGTATAACCGAAGTGCAGCAATTGTTTGATTGTACAGCTAATGATTACTGGCACTACCATTACCTGCCTGACCAGGCTTCCTCATATCGTGTAAAAAAGCTTGGGACAGAAATGGTGAACAACATTATAATCAACACGCTGGTGCCAATGGTATTTGCTTATGGAATTTACCACAACGATCAGGCGTGTAAGGATAAAGCATTACTATGGCTGGAAAACACACCGGGCGAGAAGAATAATCTTGTCAGTGGTTTTAAACAATTGGATGTAAAGATTTCTTCGGCATACGACAGTCAATCCCTCATTGAACTAAAAAACGAATACTGTAACCAGAAAAGATGCCTCGAATGTTCTGTGGGTAATGGTATTTTGAAGTTATCCCTGGACAGGAATTCTTAACAGGAGCTATTAACCGTATATGCAGTTGATACACTATTGATACGCTGTTGAGACGCAGTTGATACGGAATTAACTGCGTCTCAACTGCGTCTCAACTGCGTGTCAATTGCGTGTCAACTGCGTATGAGATTCACTAATTCCACCTACCCCAATCAATATTTACTTCAATATCAGGGTGAATACTTTTCCACACGGGGCAGTTAATTCCTGTTGTTTTTAGTATCTGTTTAGTCTTTTCATCTATTTCCTTTAGTTTCTCGGGAATATCAAAAGAGATATTGATGCCGCCAACTCTACGTGGATTTGCTTTCATAATCTTCTCTACATCCAATTTAACCCCTTCAAGATCAAAGCCCATACTTCGGGCTTTAATACCCATAACAGTAACCATACAAGTTGCTAATGAAGTTGCCATAAGGTCAGTAGGAGAGAATCTTTCCCCTTTACCATTATTATCAACTGGAGCATCGGTTTCAAAACTGGAGTTGGATCTTAAATGAGTGCACGTTGTTCTTAATTCCCCCTCATAAACCACAAATGATGTCATAATTTTTTCGCTAAATTTACGTTTGTACAATATTATGTCAATTCACGTGAGATATTTTATATTCCTCTTTATATTAAGCATTAGCGTTGTGGGATCGTTTGCACAAGCGGATAGAAGTGTGCAGGCTAAGAATAATGATAAGAAAAGTGAGAAGCGGCAGAGAATCAGTTCCATGATCAAGCAGGAAGAGGAAGGAGTGTTGGTTTACCGTAAACAAAGTGTATTTGGTTTACAACTTCGTACCAATGGTTATGGAGTCTTCTACGAGCTGGGTAGGATGAGAACTCCCAAAGCAGCTACAATCTATGGTTTAGAATTAACAGAGATAAAGGACCGCAAAGAAGATAAACTTGGGACTAATAACTTCTTTGCTAATTCATTCGTGTTTGGCAAAATGAACAACTTCTACCAGGCGAAGCTTGGATTTGGTCAGCAGTTAGTTCTTGGTCAGAAAGGAAATAAAAACGGTGTGGCTGTATTGGCTCTCCTGCAGGGAGGTTTGTCTGTTGGTTTATTAAAACCTTATTATGTTGATGTTCTTGATGCTGTAGGTCAGACCCGGTCAATAAAATATAACTCCAAGGATAGTGCACTTTTCCTTGACAGGTATTCCATTACCGGTGGATCCGGCCTATTTACAGGCTGGAGCGAAGTCAAAATTAAGCCCGGTCTATACGCCAAAACTGCTTTACGCTTCGATTTTGGACGATATAATGAATCTGTACAGGCTTTGGAAATAGGTATGAGCGTGGATGCTTATGCTGATAAGATCCCACTTTTAGTCTATAATGATCCGAAACGATTGTTCTTCCAGGGTCATATAGCCTTCGTTTTTGGCCGTCGTAAATAATGCGTTCAATTTTAATGGATAATTAGGAACTTCGCGCCTTTATTTACAGAGGTGTAAGACTTAATTTTGAAATTACATGATTGAACGTCCTATAGATGAACCGGTAAAGCGCACTAAGCCTGATTGGCTTCGGGTGAAACTTCCCCTTGGCGAGAGCTATAAGAATGTAAGAGGATTAGTCGACAAACATAAGCTGCATACTATATGTGAAAGCGGAAACTGTCCGAATATGGGAGAATGCTGGGGTGAAGGCACTGCTACTTTCATGATCCTTGGTAACATCTGCACCCGGTCCTGCGGTTTTTGTGCAGTGGCGACCGGAAAGCCAACAGAACTGGACTGGGATGAGCCGCAACGTGTTGCTGAAGCTATCTTCCTAATGAAGGTTAAACATGCTGTTATTACATCTGTTGACCGGGATGAACTCACCGATGGCGGATCCACCATATGGTATAATACTATTAAAGCAGTAAAAGCTGTAAATCCAACCTGCACCTTAGAAACTTTAATCCCTGACTTTAAAGGCGAAAAGGAAAATATTCAGCGCATTATTGATGCCGCGCCGGAGGTTGTTTCCCACAACATTGAAACAGTTGAAAGGCTTACAAGGCAAGTGCGTATACAAGCGAAGTACTGGAGAAGCATGGAGGTTATCCGTTTTCTTAAGGACAGTGGCATGCGTACCAAGAGCGGTATTATGTTGGGATTGGGAGAAACCAAAGAAGAGGTCATCCAAAGTATGCACGACCTTGCTAATGCAGGATGTGATGTAGTTACAATTGGACAGTATCTTCAGCCTACAAAGAAACATTTACCTGTGGCTCGCTTCGTGCACCCGGATGAATTTGCAGAGTACCGCGAGATAGGTTACTCATTAGGACTTGATTATGTGGAGAGTGGTCCTTTGGTTCGTTCTTCCTATCATAGTGAACGACATGTAATCCCCGGCTATGGTAAAGCTGCATGGGAAACTGAAAAGTGTAAGGTTATTTGACAACTCTCACTTTAGCATTGATTTAGTCTGATAGAATTAAACAAACCAGGCATTTAAGAATATACTTATTGCTAAAGGAGTTTAGGAGCATTGTGTGGTTATATTTCAGGATGAATTTGTTTAATACCCTTCTGCATCATCATCTCCACGACTATCAGCTACTGCTTCAAAGCTGCCATCAGCAAGTACCCTGATAACTTCTGTTCTTCCTATTGAAGATCTTTCTACTACCTTATAGCCCATTTTCTCCAATGCCATCCTGGTTTTTGTAGGGAAGTTTTTCTCTACATCAATTACATCAGGCAGCCATTGGTGATGAAACTTAGGTTTATTAACTGCATCTTCTGTACTCGTCCCAAAATCTATAATATCAACTAAGGTTTGAAACACAGATGTAGGAATTGTTGTTCCACCGGGGGTACCGACAACCAGGTAAGGCTTACCCTCTTTTAAAACAATCGTTGGTGTCATAGAGCTGAGCATTCTTTTGCCTGGTGAAATAGCATTTGCTTCCCCGCCTACAGCACCATATAAATTGGGAACACCCGGCTTAGCACTAAAATCATCCATTTCATCATTCAGCAAGAACCCTGCACCACCAACTACTGTTTTACTTCCAAATGAGTTGTTCAATGTTGTAGTTACGGAAACGGCATTTCCAAACTTATCAATGATGCTCAGATGAGTAGTTTCTTCACTTTCTTTTGCAGGGATGTTTCCCGGTTTCACCAGTTTACTACTTCCGGCAAGACCCTCATGGTAATCTTTCATTCTTTCTTTTAGGTATGCATCACTCGTCAGGGTTTCAACTGGCACCTTAAAATAGTCAGCATCACCCATAAATTCTGCACGGTCAGCGAAAGCACGTCTTTCTACTTCTACCATCAATTGAACGGCGGCAGGAGATAAGAATCCATAGGAGGAAAGTGGGCGATTCTCTACCATTTTCAGCATTTGTAAAACCAAAGTACCCCCACTGCTTGGCATAGGCATACCTACGATATCATATCCTTTGTATTTGAATGATAATGGTGTACGCCATTTCGCCTTATAATCTTTTAAATCCTGTTCAGTGATTAATCCACCTCCTTTTTTCATTTCTTCTACTAATCGTCTTGCCGTGATTCCTTTATAAAATCCTTCAGCACCTTTATCCCTGATTTGTATAAGAGTTGCGGCAAGTTGTTTTTGCACAAGAGTATCGCCGTTTTTCCAGCCATTTGACTTCATAAATGCATTAGACTCTGTGTTGTATTTGTACAAGTCTGCCTGGATATTATTTAAGGTAGATGCTTCTCGCTGTGTAATAACAAATCCATGTGCAGCCAGTTCAATTGCGGGTTGAATCAATTTATTGAATGGAAGCTTTGCATATTTTAATGTCTCGAACAATCCTGCAATAGTTCCGGGTACACCGGAAGATAAATGGCCATCCAGGCTTTTGCCTGCTTGTACTTCTCCATTCCCATCAAGATACATATCACGGGAAGCACCTGCCGGTGCGGTTTCCCTGTAATCCAAAGCAAGATCTTCATCTTTAAACGTGTGCGCAATCATAAATCCACCTCCACCAATGTTCCCGGCGCCGGGGTAAACAACAGCTAATGCCAACTGTGTAGCAATTGCAGCATCAAAAGCGTTTCCACCTTGCTTCATTATGTCTAGTCCCACTTTACTTGCGAGCGGATGAGCAGAAACAACTGCTCCATTTTTACTAATTGTTTTTTTGCTGGAAGAAAAATGATAAGGATCTATGCTATTGTTAAGACCTTGAACCTGTTTAGTGCTTTTACAGGATACGGTAAACGCTAAAAGGAAAAATATTATAGCCCTCATAAGAGCAACAAAATAATTAATAAAAAGGTAGTTATCCTCATTTCCTGCACCCTGGTAGGAATTCTGTATCTAATTTGTATCTTAGAGGACAAATTGTCTGAGAACATTTACCTAAACCTTCTGATGACAATCAATCCCTGTTATTTATAGCAGGGATTTTTTGTTTCATAAACATTTGACTTCACACCTACTTGCATTCTCTTAAGTGGTGAATAGCCATAAAGGCGAATGAATTGTTTTTATGCAATTGTAATTGAGTTGTCGAGATATACGTCTTGGATGGCATTCAACATTTCTACTCCGTCGATAAACGGCCGTTGAAATGCTTTTCTACCTAAAATAAGACCCATACCCCCAGCTCGCTTATTTATAACAGCTGTAGTAACGGCGTCCACTAAATCACTTTCTCCCTTGCTTTCACCGCCACTGTTAATTAATCCAACCCGCCCGCTATAACAGTTTAATACCTGGTAGCGACAAAGGTCAATCAGGTTATCGGATGTTAGCTTTTCGTATACAAGTTTATGTGTTTTACCGTGCTTGGTTGCAAGATAACCTCCATTATTGGTAGGTAGCTTTTGTTTTATGATATCAGCCTGCAGTGTTACGCCAAGGTGGTTTGCCTGGGCAGTAAGATCTGCAGAAGTATGATAATCCACACCCTCTACTTTAAAGGCATTATTACGTGTATAGCACCACAAGATCGTAGTCATACCCAATTGGTGGGCATATTCAAAAGCTTCAGCAATTTCTTTTAACTGACGGGTACTTTCTGCACTGCCCCAGTAAATAGTAGCACCAATAGAAATAGCTCCCATATCCCATGCTGCCTTTACAGAACCAAATAGGGTTTGGTCATACCGATTCGGATAACTGAGGAATTCATTATGGTTAATCTTTACTACAAAGGGAATTTTATGAGCATACTTGCGGCTCATTATGGCGAGAACTCCGAAGGTGGAAGCCACCGCATTGCAACCCCCTTCAAGCGCTAGCTTAATAATATTCTCCGGATCGAAATAGATAGGATTGGGAGCAAAAGACGCACCGGCACTATGTTCTATCCCCTGGTCAACTGGAAATATGCTGCAATAACCTGTACCTGCCAGCCGGCCATGGTTTAATAATGCCTGGAAGCTTCGTAATACCTGGTTATTTCGGTTGCTATTGATCCAAATATCATCTACATGATTTGGTGAAGGTAGGTGAAGGTCCTCCTTAGGTATGGTGGTGCATTTATGTGATAATAATTCCTCTGCTTTACTTCCTAAAAGCTCAGTAGTTGAACTTGCCATATTGTATGATTTTGGGTTCGCAAATATAATATGAAGTTACCTGCTTAAGGCTGACCATTAAGTGCATTTTGAATTAACACTTTCGTAAACAGAGTGAATTGTTACACGTGGCAGAATAACAACAATTAATTACTGATTACTGGTCATTTTTCCCAGGTTTCTCTGAATACGGGATACATAGGGTTTTAGCATACATCGAAGAGTTTGTTTTACCAGATCTCCCATTGTCTTACAACGAAGTATCAGTTTAGAGTTGAGATATTCTGCAAGTTCACCCTTTAGCTGGTTCGTTTTCTCTGGGGTAGAAATGGTATCTTTTGCCATGATGTTCAGCAGGTCCATTATCTGGTACCGGGCAACTGCAAGCCGATATGCAATTAAAGTGCGTTCCTCTGCCTGGTACTGTTCAATAGAGTCTTTATTAAGATGTTTTAACGTAAGATCTACAATGGCTTTGTTTTCTTTGAAATACTGTGGGAGGTATAGATTTTTCCTGCCTTCATATGATTGTTGGTCGAAGTCAATTGCCCTTACCCGGTATTGGAAATCCTCCACATCTGGCATTATATTGATTACAAAATTGTAGCTACGCATATCTCCAAGCAATCTAATAAAACACCTTTCATTAAACTTCACGAACTCTTTTGCCAGTCGAATCTTATTTGTATCCGGCCGGTTCATGTAGTCTCGCACGAAAATATCTCCCGGTAACCCGGGTATATGATCTTCCACGAGGGTGCCTTCGCCGGTGAAGAAAGTTATTCGATTTGGTGAAAGAAGGTGTTCTAATTCGAGGCCATAAACTCTTGAAGCATCTTCCTTTTTAATGTAATAGTGATCATAATTATCATTATACCTGTTGACGATCCTTATTCTAAAAGGATTAGAGTTTCCAAAGGAGCAATAATCGATACGGGCTACATCCAGGTGTTTTGTAAAGGAGTAATCTCCTTCCGTTCTTAAGGTAGCGTATAAATTGATCAAACCTTCTTTGATGTGCTCCCAATCACGCATGTCATAGATGGCTTTTTCCCACAAAGTGTCTTTTCCATTCTTGTCAAGGAGGGGAACTGAATAGGTGATTTTTAATAAATCCTTGTAGTTTACAGGCAATGAAATCTCACGTCCGTGCTTCACGAGGTAAGAACGCAACTGGTTATTGATAGGATAAAAGGGCTTCTTCTTCGATGGTTTATCATTAACCTGCATCACCGAATTTAGTAAATAGAAGCAATTTACTTTCCAACTTCATTTATTATAAAGCAAGCTTTAATAAACCCTTGACAAGATGTAATTCCTTAAAACGACCTTGTAAAAACCTGGTTATTCTTCTTACATCATTGCGAATAGGTAATGCTACTATTAATTAACGGCTATTACCTTAATTTTCAACAGCCCATGCATCCCGCTCATCGGGACTGAATTTCCATGGAGCAAAATTATTCTCAATGTTGCTGTACATGCCATTCCACTCCTGCGGCTGATTACTTTCTTCAAGAGCAAGATATCTCTTCAA
>JBLNAY010000228.1:0-18252 GCA_050259715.1 Candidatus Dadabacteria bacterium | reverse complement strand
CCTCCTTTTCCTCCCGTGTTTGCATCAGTAGCCAATGCATTATACAAGGCAATGGGTAAGCGTTTTTATGAACAACCCTTTAGTTTACAATTCAATGCTCAACGAAAAATATAAAAGCATTTCCATGAGATGCAAGAAAAACTAATTCACCCTAAAAGAGATAAGGAGAAGAACATGAGGAAAGCTTAATATCTTTTCAAATCTTCGTCCTCATATCCTCAACTTACTCCTTTTGAAGATTTGATAAAACAAAGCGACCTGCCTCCGCATCCAGGAATTAACAACCTTCAGAAGAAAACGCTGTTGAGGTGCCGTCATCTAAATGTTTGTATGGAGTATGGTAAGCTTTTGCATGGAATTAGCATGGACAAACTCCATGCTAATTCCATGCTAACTCCTTACAAACCCCATACTAACTGCGTGCAGGAAAGCATACAAACAAAAGCTGGGAAGAAGCTAAATTTCAAATTCTTTCTTCCCATTTTGGTATTTTTCAAATCTTCAAACACCTTAAACCACTTCCTTACCATTTTTGATGCTTTCTCGGTAAATAACAATTTATCTACATTGATAAATATCAGTTCATAAGAAAAAGGAGTTTTTTATCTTAATCATTAAACTCTAATGTGAATCACTCCCTCACCTACATTATCCACGTTGATGATGATAATGAAGACGTCGAATTATTTAAAGAAACCGTTGAACTCTTAGATCCGGATATTTCCATTAAGGCTTTCGCGGAAGCTGATGTGGCTTTAAACTTCATAGAACAACCGGAGCTTAAGGTAAAACCTTCACTCTTTGTATTAGACATTAATATGCCCCGGATTGATGGAAAATCACTGCTGCGAAGCATAAGAAAACAGCCATCACTCTGCCATACCCCGGTTGTATTTTTTACCACATCCTCCAGCCACTTCGACAGGGATTTTGCTCTCTCCAACGACGTGACTTTTATTCAAAAACCCAGTTCCTACTCAGAATTAAAACAGGCTGTAAACAGGATACTGGAATTTGTGTAATAAGAAACGAGTGCTTCTTTCTTAGCTTAATTTGTAATGCTTTACCATAATGATTAATGCTAGCTCTTTCATCCGGCAAGAGCTAGTATTTTGTAATCAGAGTTGCCGATTTTGCTAAACTTGTGCTAACATAGAATTGCCAAAAGCATTTCTGTTTACAAGGATACTCCCCTTTTCCAGGGAATGAAATCATCCTGGCCTAAGGTAACTGCTTTGGGAATTGATTCTCCGCTGGCTACTTTAATACAATATTCCAGAATTTCGATGCCCATTTGCTCAATCGTTTTTTCACCTTTAATAATACTGCCTGTATCAATGTCGATAATATCGCTCATATTTTTTGACAGCTTAGTGTTTGTAGAAATCTTAATGGTAGGTGCTATTGGATTTCCGGTTGGTGTGCCTAATCCGGTAGTAAACAATATCAAATTCGCTCCTGATGCCGCTTGCCCTGTAGTTGCTTCTACGTCATTTCCCGGTGTACAAACCAAATTCAATCCAGGCTTCACTGCTGTTTCTGTATAATCAAGTACATCCACCACCGGAGAGGTTCCTCCTTTTCTTGCTGCCCCTGTTGATTTCATTGCATCAGTTATAAGTCCATCCCTGATATTTCCAGGTGAAGGATTCATATGAAATCCTGATCCGAGTTTTTTTGCCAGGTCATTATATGATTCCATTAACGTGATAAATTTATCGGCAACGTCAGCATTAATACACCGGTTTACCAGGTCTTGCTCTGCACCACATAATTCAGGAAATTCAGCTAACAATATTTTTCCTCCTAAGGCCACTAAAAGGTCAGAAGCATATCCCACGGCAGGATTTGCAGAAATGCCGCTAAAACCATCACTACCTCCACATTTAACTCCTATTGTAAGCTCACTTAATGGAACAGCGACCCGGGTTTGTTTATTTATTTCTGTTAGACCTTTAAAAGTTTTCCTGATGGAATTGTATATTAAATGTTCTTCGCTTTCACTCTTCTGCTGTTCGAATATGTATAAAGGCTTTTGAAAATCAGGAGTTCGCTTCTTTAGGTCATTTAAAAAATATTCTACCTGTAAGTGCTGGCAGCCAAGGCTTAGAATGGTCACCCCTCCTACATTTGGATGGTCAGCATAAGAGGCTAAAAGTGAACTTAAGCTGGCAGCATCCTGCCTCGTTCCGCCGCAGCCTCCAGTATGATTGAGGAATTTTATGCCATCGACATTTTTGAAATATTGATTACTTGTCTTCCAGGCAGGTGAGAGGTTTACTGTTTCTATATCCAGGCCTTCTTCATAAGCACTCAATAATTGTTTCGTGAATTGATGGTATCTGTCTGTTACAGAATATCCTAAAGCTCTGTTCAAAGCCTCTTTAATGACATCAAGATTCCTGTTTTCGCAAAATACCATTGGAATAAACAACCAGTAATTGGCAGTACCTACACGTCCATCTTTTCGTTTATATCCTTTAAAGGTCAAATTTTGAAACTTTTGAATATCTGGTTTATGCCAATCTGAAGCGAATCCCTGGTACCTATAATCTCCGGCCGCATGCTTTGTATTTCCAGTTGTCATCAATTCTCCTGTAGAAACATCACATTGCACACGACCTACCAAATTGCCGTACATTATAACAGGATCTCCTGCCTTTATGTTAGTAACAAAAAATTTATGCTTCGCGGGAACATAATTCTTTAAAGTATAAACTTCATGATCATATAAAACCTGAGTTCCTTGCTGTAAATCTGCCAGGGCTACAAGAACATTATCAGCAGGATGTATTTTTAAAACTGAACACAGCTTCCTTTCTTCAGCTACAATAGTTTCCATTAAGACTGCTTTTAACTAAAATATTTTATTCATCAATTGGTGCCTCTATTCTGATCTTTCGAACCTAATTTTCTTCCACGCAAGATTGTAATCAACCATGTTCGTTTAAATTCGAAATAAGCAGCAGCCATAATATGCAAAAATAATTAATATATAGCAGCTCCTATCTTCAGGTTCAAACGATGGCAACAAATAAAAACTGAATAAAGTGATTTATAATACCAATTATTCACTTTCCATTCAACTTTATTAGCATCCATCGGCGTTAGCTAATGCCATTAGCTATAGAAGTGGCCAAGAATATACGGGGCTCTGAAACTCTTTGCTGTATTGAATTTCCCATTTCACCGATCAAAAAAGGGCATTGAAAAAAAATTCTTAGAATTTGTTTCTTGAAATCATTAAATAAGCTAATTTGGCATAGTTTCGTTCATTTATAACGATTGTAAGACAATATTGCTTAATGAGACCACAATTATTAAAAGTTTCCAAAGGCCCCGACACATCATTCAGCGTACGCCGCGATCTTGTTGCTCATATAAACAACAAGTGGCACTACCATACAGAACTGGAATTAATTCACTTCAAAAAAGGAGAAGGAACCCAGTTCATAGGTGATAGTATCAAACGCTTCAAAGCGGGAGATGTCGTATTGGTCGGTTCTAATCTTCCTCATTACTGGAGATTTGATGATTCTTTTTTCGTTGAAGATTCGACTTCAGTTGCAGATGTAAGGGTTTGTCACTTTAATGAAAATTTCTGGGGGGAAAAGTTTTTGGATTTACCGGAAAATAATGGCTTAAAAATTATCCTGGACAAAGCAAAGAGAGGTTTACAGATTACCGGGAAAGCAAGACAAACAATAGCAGATATATTGGAAGAATTATTATTTGCCGAGGGAACATCACGCATCATATTATTAATCGAAGCCCTTGCTGCTATATCTGCAAGTAAGCAAATAACACAGCTCTCTTCTATTGGCTTCAAACCTGATGTAGATTCCGAAAGTGATAGAATTAATGCTATTTATGAATATTCAATAAGGAACTTCAAACGTAAAATACAACTGGAAGAAATTGCAGAAGTGGCGAATATTAGTCCCAATTCGTTTTGCCGCTATTTTAAGTCTCGCACACGCAAAACTTATTCACAATTCCTGATTGAATTACGGGTAGGACATGCCTGTAAGTTGCTCATTGAAAACAATCATTGTATTAAACGTCTTTGTTACGAAAGTGGATTCAACAACTTCACCAGTTTTCATAAATACTTCAAAATGATAACTGGTAAAAGTCCTTTAGCCTATCAGAAGGAGTTTATGCCTGCAACATAGAAGGAGATAAGATTGGTGAAAGAATAGCTAATGTTTAATTACAGTTTTGTTGAGATTAGCTGTTTATTGCGTTGCATTAACAGTCATGTATCATGAAGAAATTGCTGCTGCTTATATGTACTCTTTCCTTACTCACATCTTTTGGGCAGGTTGGTAAGCAAATAATAATTGAGACTAAATCCACAGCATTAGTCTTTACTGTTTCATCGAACATTAGGGTTGTACAATCCTATTTAGGAAAGAAACTTTCCCCGGTAGAATATAAACAGCTCACTGGTGGTAGGGAAGCTTATCTGACTGCAGGAATGGAGAACCAGTTTGAACCCGCTATCAGGGTAATTCACCCGGATGGTAATCCTTCTTTAGACCTGACGTATATTTCACATACAAGCTCAAAGAAGGACAATGTATTGACAACGGAAATTTCACTTAGAGATCCTGTATACCCTTTGGAAGTTGATCTCCACTACATTGCTTATATAAATGAGGATGTAATAAAATCATGGGCAACAATAAAAAACATGGAAGACAAACCTGTGGTACTTACAGAATATGCCTCATCCCTTCTGCATTTCAATGCAGATAATTATTGGCTGACTCAATTCCATGGTGATTGGGCAAGGGAAGTTCAGATGGTGGAAGAAAAGCTTAGCAATGGAATCAAAACTATTGAGAGCAAATTGGGCACCCGAACAAATTTTTACCAGACACAAGCTTTTTTCGTTTCCCTCAACAAAAAATCGACAGAAACAGAAGGAGAACTTGTGGCAGGCACTCTAGCCTGGACCGGAAATTATAAGTACACTTTTGAAGTAGACCAAAGGAATGGATTGAGAATACGATCCGGGATAAATTCCTTTGCTTCTGATTATCATCTCCAACCTCGTGAAGTATTTAACACTCCTGAATTCATTTTCACCTATTCATCACAAGGAAAAGGAACAGCAAGCAGGAATCTTCACAAGTGGGCGCGTAATTACGCGATACTAAATGGCAATGGTACCCGTATGACTCTTCTCAACAACTGGGAAGCTACAGGCATGAAGTTCGATGAGAACCGGCTGGTAGAATTATTTGATGGGGCGAAAAAAATAGGCGTTGACCTCTTTTTACTTGATGATGGATGGTTTGGAAATAAATACCCGAGAAATGATGATAAAGCCGGGTTAGGTGATTGGAAAGAAGATTCAACTAAACTTCCACATGGAATAGGTTATTTAATTAAACAAGCCACTGCGAAAGGAATAAAATTCGGCATCTGGATAGAACCGGAAATGGTAAATCCGAAAAGTGAACTGTATGAACAGCACCCGGGGTGGATTTTAAAGCTTCCCAACAGACCTGAAAACTATGGTCGCAACCAGTTGGTTTTAGACCTGGCAAATCCCGAAGTACAGAATTTCGTTTTTTCTATTGTTGACAACCTCCTTACAAAATACCCTAACCTGGCATTTATTAAATGGGATTGCAACCGCAGTATGACCAACCAGTATTCACCTTATTTAAAAGAAAAGCAGTCCCATTTATTTATTGAATATACAAGAGGATTTTACAAGGTTATGGACAGAATCAGATCCAAATATCCGCAGTTTCCAATTATGCTTTGCTCAGGTGGAGGTGGTCGCACCGATTATGCAGCATTGAAGTATTTTACGGAATTCTGGCCTAGTGATAATACCGATCCACTTGAACGAATTTACATCCAGTGGGGCTATTCTTATTTTTTCCCTGCAAACACCATTTCAGCACATGTAACGAACATGGGTAAGCAATCGCTGAAGTACAGAACAGATGTAGCAATGATGGATAAACTTGGATATGATATCCCTGTAGAAAAATTTACTTCCGACGAACTGCAGTTCAGTAAACAGGCGGTGGAAACTTACAAGGAATTAAGCGCGGTGATCTGGTATGGTGATCTTTACAGAATTGAATCACCCTATGAATCGAATCGTGCTATTGTAATGTATGTTGATGACAGCAAGTCGAAAGCAGTTCTGTATAACTATCATTTAAACACAAGAAGACAGGACATCTTTAATAATGTGAAGCTGCAGGGATTGGATAGTAATAAAAAATACCTGGTTAAAGAAGTGAATCTTTTTCCCGGCACCAAATCTAACCTCCCGTTTAACGAAAAAGTGTTTACAGGTGAATTCCTGTTGAATGTTGGATTAAATGTTAGTCCACGTTCTACACCACTTATTAGTTCCATCATTGAATTAACTGAACAGAAATAATACCCTCATGAGATTTCAAATCATTGCATTGCTTTGCATTTTTCATTTTAGTTTATACGCACAACAGCCACGTGTATTTTTAATGAATAGTGAGAGGCTTGTAGATATAAAAAAGAAATACCACACAGGTGATGAACAGGTAAGATCTCTGGTGAATGAGGTGGTTGGTAAAGCTAATACTGCTCTTTCAATGAAACCATTATCCGTCATGGATAAAGTTTTCACACCGGTGAGTGGAGATAAGCACGATTACATGAGCCAGGCGCCATATTTCTGGTATGACAGTTCAAAGAGTAACGGCTTACCATACATAAGGCGAGATGGAGAACATAACCCGGAAATCAAGAAGATAACGGATCATGATTATTTAAGTACTCTTGACAACTCTGTGCGCCTGCTCTCATTAGCATGGTACTTTACAGGTGAAGAGAAATATGCGTTGAAAGCAAGAGCTCTTTTTCATCACTGGTTTATAAACCAGGATACAAGGATGCATCCAAACCTTCAGTATGCTCAGGGTATTCCTGGCATTACCAGCGGCAGGGGCATAGGCCTTATAGAAACACGTTCATTAATTGGCATTGCTGATGCAGCAGGACTACTCGCCTCTTCTTCCTCATGGACTAATGCAGACAATGATCATTTAAAAGAATGGTACAAAGAGTTTTTAAACTGGATGCTTACAAGTAAGAATGGGAAAGAAGAACATGCTGCAAAGAACAATCATGGAACATGGTATTATGCACAGGCAATAGACTTTGCTCTTTTTACAGGGCAGGAAAAGAAGGCGCTTGATTTAATTAACGAAAGTAAAAACCGCCTCGATAGCCAACTGACAAAAGAAGGAAAATGGCCGCTGGAACTTGAACGCACCAATGGACTTGGCTATAGCACCATGAATACACAAGGTTGGTTCACAGTAGCCAGGCTTGCGGAACACGTGGGTGTTGACCTCTGGCACTTCACCACAAGTAAATCTGCAGGTATAAAGACAGCTCTTGATTGGCTGTTACCTTATACCAGCAACGATAAGAAATGGGAATATCAACAGATAGGTAAATACAACTATAATGAATATTATACATTATTGTTGCAGGCTAATAATAAATATCATGATTCAGTTTACCTGCAAAAGATAATGAACAATAAACCACCAGTGGTTGATCCAATGGTTGAACTGATGTATCATTTTTAAAGTGAAAAGAAACTGTAACTAGTTGCATACAGTGCCGGATTCTGCAATGCAGAAGTCAGCAAATTTCACTTCTTCATCTCTTAAATAACTCACGTTATTAAGACTCCTGTAAATGCCCCATTTTGGACGACAGAATGTAGCACCCTCTCTCCAAAGGTCTATATTCGTATTCGAGTAGGATAGTAAAAGAGCCCCATCACTGACGCGGTATATCTTAATGGCGTATTTACCTGTGGTTTCGTAAGTCAGTGTTTCAATTACTTCCACCCATGTTCCTTTGAATGGCGCAAGATCAACTGCCAAAACTTTACCAAGCGTAGTTGATATTGTATTTCCTGTATGGATGATTTCTAATTTTTCAGGACTTCCTGCTCTTGGCGTTATGGTGATCAAAGGAGCTCCTTCATTTGTTCCATCACCCGCTTTCACCTGGTGAATGTGTGTAAAAGACGGAGATGGTTGAAAGCCGCCGTCTAATTTAAATTTCCAACGATAGGTAACTGTTTCTGTTTTTTGACCTTTAACATTATCCGCAGATGGTCCATAGGTCTTAATCTCATTTCTCTGGCGATCTGTACTTCCATTGCAGCGGTCATTATCTGGAGTAACATGCATTGTAAAAACAAACACATTTCTCTTCAACTCATTATCATACTCTTCTCTCACATGCCTTCCAAACAGAGGATGAGCGCAGTCCGGATCTTCCGTTGCACTACCACCAAGAACAGAATCTATTAACTCATACGTATAACCTGGTCCATCTGCAATGAGCCTGACACCTGTTTTTGCAGGAGGGTCCACTTCTGTTTTTGAAATGTGAGTTGTTTTGCTACATCCACAGGCAAAAGGGATTAGAAAAAATAATGGCTTAAGTATTCCATTTAATTTCATAAAACAATCCTTTTTGTTTCTCCTTCTGTGATTGTGTATTTTTTCCTATGTCCATTTTCAGAAATGAGAATCCCTAATTGTCCGACAGCGACTCTTGATATTTCGATATTGAAGACTTTCTGAAAAGAATGAATGTTCTTAAGTGACATTTTGGTCCAACCTGAAGGCAGATGTGGCGTTATTTTGAAGGAATTAAATCCAACAGGCCTGATCCCAAATAGTCCTTCTGTAAAAATGCGGCAATACAAACCACTTTCCGCAGATAAGTGTCTTTGGTTGCCTTCGGGATATGCTTCAACAGCATAGGGTACATGCTCTCCCAATAAGCGTCTGTGTGAATAATATTCTAAGAAGGCAAGTGCTTTGGCTGTTTCTCCCGCAGCGAATGCACCTCTTAGGCCATATAAAGTTGACCGATCCCAGAAAGTATTATTACCGGCTAAAGAAGCTAATCCATCCTCAGTCCATAACCTGGTTGAAAATAAAGCTGCAATGGTTCCTTCTTTCCTGTCGAAGATATCAACTGTTAATGGAGTACTGATCCAGGCTCTTAATGTATCATTCCCTTCATAATATCTATATGTTTTGAAACCTTCAACAGTAGCACCGAAGTACTTATCAATATTTATACGGAGGATATTCGCCTGCTGTTGATACTTCTTTACCAGGTCCTGTGACTCTTTCAATAATTCAGCAAGCATGGAAGCTGATCTCAGGGCGTCATAATAGAGTGAACTGGTATTAAGGTTAGCATTACCGGCAGGGAATCTTCCTTCCAGTTCATCTTTATTGCTCCAAACCACACCGTGTTCATTCACTTTCTTATCCAGGTATTCAAGGCACCACCTGATCAAAGGCCATAATACTTTGGCTGAGTCCACATTACCGAATGCTAGTGCGAAACGGCTGGCACCATAAGCTATCATTGCCATATCGCCGCGGTCACCTGCTCCATGCCATGTTGCATCCCCCTCAGCAATGATGGAACTAGGAATAGGCTTATATTCCGGATTCATGTATCGTGCAAACAACCGGTAAGAGTTCATTGCCGATTTAGTAGCCAGCGAATCACCAAGAAAAGCAAAGAAAGGATTTACATATTCTGCCTGGTCATTTGCCCAGATGGCGGCATAATATCTTAATCCTCCGGGTCCATGCATTAAACCACCTTTGGTATTGTATATACTCTCTGTAGCCCTGATCTTCGCAAAAGCAAACATCGTATTCAAAATAGTGTCAGGCGTTTCCAATTGAAGTAACGATTGTATATCAGCCACTCTTTTCTTCCTTGCAGATAATTCATTACCTATGCTCGCTACAATGAATTCTGAGGAACTATTAACCGCCTGGTAAGAGATGCCGAATACCACAGAATCACCGGGATTAATAGTCTTAAATCCATCGTTAATAGTTGAGATAATAAAACTATGTTGACCACCACTACTCCTCTCTTCAGCAATCCGCGACTGCTGATGTAAATATTCCATTTCAATCTTCAGCTGTTGTTTGCCGGTGTTCGTAAACACTAATCGTTCCAGTGCAAGGGGTTTATCTATTGAAGGAAAGTAGGAACGATGAAGCTTTATATCTCTCCCCAACTCACTAAAGATCTCCATCACTCCGTGCTGCCTTATTGAAACTACCTTTTCCGGGTAGTCTTCCTGAACAGAAGCATTGTAAACACCACTTTTAAACAACTTGTCATTTATGATGATCCTCGGAAGTTGTTCATCCTTCACATCATACATCATATGGGCGGTTGTGCGTACCGGTAGGAGCCTGTACGTAGGGAAAACTATTGTGCGGTTTAATTTTACATGAGCATTTGAATCAACAACATACCTCATCCATAACGACACCTTCTGACCACTCATTTCAATGTGATCCTGGTGAGGAAGACGTTTATCTATTTTCCATTCAATGCTTCCGTCACTTTGAACTGTCCAACGGTCATTTTGTAAGGGCAAACTCTGGCTGAAACAAGTGGAAAAAGTTACAAAAAGAACTGTCATCACGAAAACCCGCCTCATTCTATACTCTTTTATTTTCAGTAGTTGCCAGTTGTATATTTTTTGTTCCAAGAACTTTTTCAATATTAATATCCTTACTGTTCTTAATAATAAACACTGGAGATTCGGGAGCTTTCTGCGCCTGGATGTCATAAAGGATAGCACCCTTTACATCATCCAGAATAAAGGGGGGCCTGGCTTCTGCAGATGCAAAGAAAGTCTGTATATCATGCATCTTCAGATTCTTTACATGCCTGATATAAAATCCATAGGATGGCAGGATTCTCCATGTACCCGGTTCGGGGTAAGCTTTTTCATACTCCGGCACTACACGGTTAACGGAATCTTTCAGTCCTCCTCCTTTATAGTAAATTTTAATATTACTTAATTGCAAATCTTCAATATCATGACCGGGCAAGCCACTTATAAGAGCTCCCTGGCGTGCATTTACATTCCATGCCACTATGTTCTGTATGATGATTCTTCTGCATTGTCCTACAGGTATGGTGTCCGGCCCACGCATCCTTGCTCCAAGCCGGATGAATATAGGAGCATTGAGAATATCGCGCATAGTGATGTTTGATATCGTCACATCTTCCAACAAGGCCCCATCTACGGTCTCCAGTGCCAGCCCACGACAATATTCAAAAACACAATTGGAAATAGTTATGTTTTTAAATCCGCCATTCGATTCAGTGCCAAACTTTATTCTTCCTGTTGCTGAACTATCGGAATAGCGTTTATACTCTCTTTTGAAAGTTCCATCCAAAAGAGTTCCCTCATCATAGCCACTCACCTGGCAATTTGTGATGGTAACATTTTCAGTAGCCCTGGCATAACCTAAGCCGAAGGAGCTCTTTAAGCAGATGGCATCATCAAAGGGTGAGTTGACAGTACAATTGGATACACGTACATTCTTGCAACAGTCTATATCAAATCCATCACGGTTGGTATCCACCTTCAGATTTTCCAGGGTAAAATTATCAACGCCTGTTGCCAGGATGGCAAACCAACCTCCATGCAAAATGGAGATATCTTTTATAATTACATTACGGCAATTCAAAAGAGCAATGGCCTTATTTGGTTTCATATCACCATTGCGTCCACTACGCACCAGGCCTTTGCCCCATATGAGTCCAGTACCAATGATACTTACATCATGAATTTTTTCACCCCAGATGAAGCTATTATGCCAATGACTATGACCGTAATCCTGGTAAGTATCATTCACGCTTGGTTCCGGTTTATCAAATTCAGTTGAATCAGACGACGCTACCAGGGTGGCGCCCTGCTCAATAAATAAAGAAATGTTACTACGCAAATGAACTGAGCCAAGTAAATAATTACCGGCGGGAAAATATATAGTGCCACCCCCTTTGGCCGCTGCATCTTCAATCACCTGGTTGACCACTTTGGTATCACTGCTGACACCATCACCTTTTGCACCAAATGTCTTAACATTATAAAAAGTACTTTGTGCTTGTGAATACTGCAATACGGTAAATACCAGTAGTAAACTAAATAAAACTGATTTCATTATTTCTTCTTTATCTTTTTGAATTCTGCAATGTAACCTCCACCACCTGGTAAATCCAAGTGGATGTAATCTTTTGATTGCATTCTGCGTTGGCTCATCTTAATGCCTGCATTGTTCGCTGGATTGTCTTCAGCAATGGTTACGGAATATTGACCGTCCAGGAAAGTCAATGGAACTGATAAATTCTTTCTTTTCACACCATTCATAATGGCAAGAAACCAAGTGTCCCCTTTTCGCCTTGCATACACTGCTATTTCACCAATTTCAGAGGGAGGCAGAACTATTGTTTGGTCCCACGTTGAAGGAATATCCTTAATTATTTTCACCGCCGGATTTTTGAGAATAGAATCAGGATTAGCTGCATAGGTAAGTAAGGGGGCACTAAGGATGGCCGCACTGGCTACCTGGTGTGCCCATGTTGTGTTCTTTCGTCTCTCTCCAAAATGCATCACTGTATATTCAGCCGGCCCTGCTAAAAATCTTGTGAAAGGAATGGTTGTTTCATGTGTTGCCCTATCTGTTAGCTTACTTGCTTCCATTCCCTTTACTGCTTCAACTGTCAGTAAATTGGGATAGGTACGACCGAGACCAGTAGGTTTATTTGCACCATGAAAATCCAATAATACATGGTACTGTGCCGAAGTTTGCAAGATGTCTTCATAAAGATCAATCACTTCTTTTGCTTCATGATCAAAGAAATCAATTTTGGCACCTGCTACTCCCAACTCACTGCACTTGCGAAAAAATGAATCTCTTGATGCCGGTGACCGAAGACTTTTAGAGTGTTTCCATAGCCAGATGCCGACTCCTTTTGATTTCGAATAACTTACTAAATCCGTAAGCTGGTCATTTGTCCACCGGGTCCAGAATCCTTCCAGGATGTTATGTTCAAACCCCAAAGCAGCGGCTGCATCAGTGAAATGTTTCATTACGTCCAATGTGCCCTCACCACCTCCGTCCAGATATTTCCAAACTGCTCTGCCGGGCTTTACCCAGGAGGTTTTTATTCCGGCAGGAAATAAGATCTTATCCGGTGATTTATTAAGATTGCTGATGATGTCACTATTGACAAGGGTATTCAGGTTTTTGCCAACAACGATCACTCTCCATGGAGTAGTTATAGTGCCTGCCAGGGTTGGAGCTTGCGTTAGTCTCAATGTATCTTCTGCACTGTACCTTAATTTATAAGGATAAGAGGTAGGCTGCTCGTGGGCTAACTTAAGTACAAGTCCCTTTTTGCCATTAGTCTGCAGCGCCATCCCGGGGTAATCCAGTAAAGCCGCTTCGGTTATACTGGCATATATTCCTGCCGGGGTTTTAAATGTAACCGGAGGTGCGGCCCATTCACCTTTTTTTACAGTGTCGATTTTTTTCTTTTCATGCACACCTTCATAATGCATGTACAGATCATGGTACCATATATCACTGTTGGACGGTATATTAAAATCAGTACTTTCTCCCGGAGTCACTTTGGCTGTTTGTTCTACTATGTGCCGGAAGGCAATACCATCATTAAAAACCCGTATCTCAATGATGGAATTTTGGTTAGTGGACCTGATATTTACTTTTGCTGCATTACAATAGTTTTCTGCTATTGAATGAACTCCCTGCATGGGATAGCTCTCATTCAAGGAATATCTATGTGAAGTTTCAATAGATGCATTTTCAGTTAATGACTTTCCATTAACAGTCAATTTCAAGACTGAAGGAGTAAGTATTTCTTTATTATCATATTTTACATGAAAATAAATTTGTTGTTGTTGTTGAAACAATAAAAAAGAAATATGTCCATCCGGACTTTTTATGTTTATATCACCGGAAGCACTTAAGTGTAGAAATGAGACCAGCAATAAAGATATCAAGGATGCTGCTTTTGCTTTCATATAACAGGTTAACAATGGACAAGATGCAATTGAATCATTAATCAATTGTGGGTGTTTTATATCATTAGCATACTATTCAGCAATTCTGGCAAAGCTTTCATTTTACCCGTTTTTTGTAGGAATATTATACTGTGTAATAACATTCTGTTACTATGAGAAAACAAATAATCATTGCTTCTATTACATCATTACTCCTGGTTTCACTTGCTGCCTTTTTTCCTGCTCCCTCGTGGCAATCAAAGTTTGTAAAACAGCTCCCTAATGGTAAGCTTGTATACATACCGGATGAAAAAGGAACCATCCTTCCTGATTTTAGTTTAGTAGGTTACAGGGCAGGCAATATTCCAATCCCCGCTGTTCGCGTAGTAAAAACTATTTCTCCATCCATTGATGCGGAAAAGAACATCCAATCGGCCATCAATGAATTAGCCACTCAACCCGTAGACCAAAATGGATTTCGGGGAGCCATCCTTCTGAAAAAAGGGACCTATATCATACAGGATAAATTGTTCATAGGAACTAGTGGCATAGTGCTTCGCGGAGAAGGTAACGACACCAAACTTGTTGCTGCAGGAATCGTCAACAGGCCCCTGATTGACGTTGCAGGTAAGGGAAGAATAGAGCAAATAAAAGGTACAAGGACAAAGATCACCGATGCTTACGTTCCTGTTGGAGCGAGGTCATTCAACGTGGAATCAGCAGCAGCCTTAAAGGCCGGCGATAATATTATACTGTACCGGCCTGCAACAGAAGAATGGATACATGATCTGAAGATGGACCAAATTGTGGAAAGGCCAGGCACAAAACAATGGAAAACCACTGAGTATAATCTTCAGTATGAAAGAGTGATCACCAAAATAGAAGGAAACAAAATATTTATTGACAATCCCGTGGTAATGGCTATGGAACCCCGGTATGGACTCGGTGAAGTATTCAAGTATACATTTACCGGTCGCCTTTCCAATGTTGGTATTGAAGATCTGTATTGCGAATCAGAATACCTTTCTGATACGGCGGAGAACCATTCATGGGATGCAGTATCCTTCGACAAAATAGAGAATGGATGGGTAAGAAATGTAAATGCAAGGTATTTTGCTTACGCCTGCGTACATCTGAACCCATGGGCAAAAAACATTTCTGTTTTGAATTGCGGTTGTTATGATCATAAGTCAGTAATCACCGGTGGCCGCCGATATTCTTTCTGTAATGAAGGACAACAGAATTTGGTTATGAATTGTAACGCAACAGATGGCAGGCATGATTTCGTGACACAGGCAAGAACGTGCGGGCCGAACGTGTTTTATAATTGTACGGCGAAAAGAACGCATGCTGATATAGGCCCGCATCACCGTTGGTCAAGTGGAACATTGTATGATAATATTGTTACTGATGGAGAAATCAATATACAGGACAGGGGCAATATGGGAAGTGGCCATGGATGGGTAGGAGTTACACAAATTCTATGGAATTGTAAGGCAAAAAGAGTTGCTGTGCAAAGTCCATGGGCTAACGGCAAAAACTATTGTATTGGCTTAACAGGATCAAAATATCCCGGGCATTTTAAAGACAGGCCTGATGGAGAATGGGAAGGTCAAAATAAAGCAGGACTGCAACCCGCGTCCTTGTACATGGCACAAGTGAAAGAAAGACAAAGTGCAAAAAAGAGTTTGTAACTGAAAAGGTTAATGACAATCGAATAAAAAAGAGAAGGCGCTAACTGGCGTCTTTTTTCATGCGTTCTCCCCTGGATGTTCCATTAATGTCAATCACTATACGATTACAATCACATAACAATTAGATAACAATTAGATAACTATTAATAGTTGTGTAATTGTTATCTAATAGTGGTGCAATAGTTATCTAATAGTTATCTCTTGCTATGAGAAGACTAAAGCATATCTGGTAAATAAGTTAACTCTATTACGTTAGTACCCGAGGAAATAGTTCACAATAATTATGTGGTTTCTGTATTTAACTGAATACAATAATTACTTTAAAGTGGTTGGAATCGGATACCACTAAAGGCAATCTTTTGATTTTCCCGGAAAAAGTTATCTCAACAGGGCTGTTGCGCACCAGATCACAGGCGCTTGTCCATGGAAGTCTCCTGTATTTCTCTTACGATCAAGATAGTATTGGCGATCATTCTTTTTATTAGTGCCTTCACATACATCGGTAATGTCACCATTTTTGTTGATATATTGAATTAGTGACAGCCATGCTTTACGTGCTGCTGGTCCATAGGTGCGGGCATCAAGCCATCCTTGTTTCACTCCTGTAATAAAAGCGAAAGTGAACATGCCGGTACACGAAGTTTCCTTCCATGATGAAGGATCATCTATTAATTGACGCCACATGCCATCTTCGGCCTGGAAACGGAGCAGCGAAGCCATCATTGTTTTATAGCCCTGCATGATGCGGTCGCGGTAGATACTTGTTTTTGGAAGTGATGACAGAAGTTCACTCATACCAACAGCAAACCATCCGTTCCCTCTCCCCCAGAAGAAAGGGACATCCGGAGCATGATAAAACAAGCCATTGGGCTTTTGTAATGAATCAAGATAAAGCACCATTTCTTTAGCTGCCCTGTCAATATATTTTTCGTCTCCAGTAGCCCTGTAAGCCTGTGACTGCACAGCGGTAATCATAAACATATCATCTACCCACATACGGGTTTGCCATGTATAACCCTTGTTATGAAAGGCCCACGACTGCGCATTAGCTCGTGGCCCTTCGGGAGCACTCCATTGTTTATCTGCATACCGTTGGCCTAATTGCAGGTAACGCGGATCTTTGGTTTGCATATAAATTTCCAAAGGAACGGATCCAAACACTGTGTAGTCAACATGGTCAGGTTTGGGTAGCAGGGTATCCCGTGTGGAGAACAAAGGATCAAAACGCCTAACCAACTTTTCCTGTAAGCTTTTATCGCCAGTGATTTCAGCAAAGTTTAATGCACCATACCATGTGCATGTTTCTGGATATGTGATCTGCTTAGGTGGAACGGCTCTGCCGAAGTTGCCAAACGGCTGCTCCAGGTAATGCAAAGACAATCTTTTACCAACTTCCTGCGGACTGGTGCCCGGAGTAAATTCTTTTAAATCAGCAGTAAGCTTTTTACCAGCCGAGCAGCCGGAAAATACATAACCTGCTAAAATGCACAATGCGATAATCCTGTTATTCATCTTGATGTTTAATGCTTTTGTGGAAGATAATTTTTTACCGGTTGCACTTCTATCCACGATTGCTCTTTACCACTTTCATCCTGCTTCAAACAGGAAGTAAAGAAAGCAGTAACGACTCCTTTTTCATTTACATAAACAAATGGCCGTTCCCGTCTTCTGAATGTGAAGGAACTTCCATCATCATAATTAACTGTTTTAGTATATACCGGTTCCTTGGTTACTAATTGGTAGTTGATACCATCTTTTGAGTAATACTCAGCTCCATTCTTCTTAACTCCAGTAGCTTCTCCTCCAAAGTCGCTCAGTATTACATTATATTGGCCTGATGCCCACCAGATGGTTGGGTCTTCCAACTGGTTCATACCGGGTAACACATTAGTACCTTCCTTCAACAAAGAATAAGTAGCATCAAAAGATGGTGCTGAATAAGCCTGTGCAATACGAATGTTATTAACAGCTTTTCGTCCGAACACATAGACAGTGCCGTCATTACGAACTAAAGGGGCAGGATTGGAAAAAGGCATGGCGATACTATCTACCCTGGTCCATGGTCCTGTGATGGCATCAGCATAAGCATATCCCGTTTCATTAGCAGAAGAGATATAATAGAGCACGTATTTGTTGCCGGCTTTAACAATTTTTGGATTGTGTGCCCTATCATTATCCCAGTAACCATCCCTCTTTTGCAACACTACCTCCCGGAAAGTATAGGGGCCAAAAAGATTGTCTGAAGTTGCCCTGATGATTTCTGAATATTTAGTCCACCCTGCAAGCCCATATTGCTCCGGCCATGAGGAAGCAAACATGTGGTAAGTACTTCCAACCTTTATTACAGTAGGACACCAGAGTATATAACCTTCCCGCTTAAACCCACCTTGTTTCACCGCAGGTTGTAAGTAGTCTTTTAATGATTGTGCAGATGTATTGATCGAAAGACCAACAGACACTATCAGCAGGAGTAAAATAGGGTTAAGTTGTTTAATTTTCATTTGATGGTTACATTATCAATACCAGCAATGGATTGCTATATACAAATTCTTAATCTAACTGCACACCGGGGGCTAACTCCATTTCTTTTGCCAGGTCTTTTGCCGAATTCCTCATTACCTGTATGCCTTTATTATTTGTGCCTTCCAC
>JBLNAY010000227.1:0-4256 GCA_050259715.1 Candidatus Dadabacteria bacterium | reverse complement strand
ATCCGTTCCTTCGTTGTTTTTTAGAATAAAATAATTATAGAGAAATACCTGGTACAGATGGAGTTTGCAGGTAATGAAATGTGTTGAAATTTTTGCCTTATCAAAAAATAGGAAACGATGCTACGAAACGAAAAACAAACACTTTCCCTGTCACTAAACGGCCGGATCATCATTGGCTTTATACTCCTGTTGCTGCTGGTGCAAATAGGATTTTATAAGACCTACACCAGTCATTTTCCCGGTTTCCAGGATTACCTGGCCCCGGGCGGGCGTAAGTTTCACTTTAGCTGGATAAAACATTTTCATGGCATGATGATGATGGGGTGGATGCTGATGCTGCTGGTGCAACCCATACTTATAATGACAGGGAAAATAAAATGGCACCACCGGGTGGGCCGGCTCAGTTATGTGTTAGCCCCGCTGGTATTGATTTCTTTGTGGCTGATCACCCAGGAGCGATTTAGTGATATTTTAGAAAGGCAGGGACAACATGCCGCACTTGCTCACTTATCGCTAAACTTTCCCAACATCATTTTCTTTGCGCTACTCTATTCACTGGCTATTTATTACCGGAAACGCAGCGACCTTCACATACCTTTTATGTGTGGCACAGCTATATTGCTCATTGGACCGGCACTGGCGCGTATACTTATAATCTATTTCGGCTTCACTCTTGACCATAGTGTAACGATATCGAAAATGGTTATGGTGGCCGTTCCCCTGTTGATAGCAGTTGCTGATGGGATGCGCAGAAAAAGAGTCAGCGCTTTTACCATTGTAGCTGCAGTTATGATTGTCAATGCCCTTCTTTGGCTGTCAAGAAATACCGATTGGTGGCAGGCTACAGGCAGTGCCATTGAGAAAACTTTCTTATAAAAAGAGCAAATCTTTTAAGGCCTGCTCACCCGCCTTACTTCCGCTCCGAACTTGTAGCACGCCCTGTCCACCTGGTCTAATTCCAAAAGGGCTTCCAATACCGAACCATTACTAGTTGAAAAAGAGATATTTTCAAGTAGTATAAATGCCTTCATATTCACTTCATCAGGGAAGAATAATATCACTTCATACATTGGTGGTCGTTCCGGGTGTAAAAATCGGCTTTAACTCGTTGGAAAAGAAAATTTTATCCTTAACAGATCATTTCATTTGGCTGAAAATCAAAAACGCTTATTTTTGCGCTCCCTTCAAGGGGAAAATTCCTCCTTAGCTCAGTTGGTTAGAATCCCGCACGTGCGGGATTAATCAGAGGGGTCGAAGGGAAAAAAGAAGTAAATATTCCTCCTTAGCTCAGTTGGTTAGAGCATCTGACTGTTAATCAGAGGGTCGTTGGTTCAAGTCCAACAGGGGGAGCGAGATGAAAGCAGGCGATACATTCGTCTGCTTTTTTTATGTATTATATCTACATTCTTAAATCAGAATCTTCAGATAATTTCTACATAGGTTATTCTGATAATCCGTCAAGAAGATTAATAGAGCACAACTCATCTCCCCACAATACTTATACGAGTAAACATAGACCTTGGAAGATTGCAGCCGTTTTTCAATGTAGTATCATTGAAGGTGAGGCAATGAAGATTGAGAAGTATATTAAAAGGCAGAAATCAAGAAACCTGATTGAAAAGTTAGTTGATGCTGATTTTGTTCCTACCCGAGCCTTAGCTCAGTTGGTTAGAGTCCCGCACGTGCGGGATTAATCAGAGGGTCGTTGGTTCAAGTCCAACAGGGGGAGCGAGATGAAAGCAGGCGATACATTCGTCTGCTTTTTTTATTTTGGATATCTCTATACTTATAATCTGAAGCTCTTCATGGGAGCTGCTTGGCCAAATCAATGGTGACCCCCTGGTATGATTAAACTCATATAATAGTATCAAGTATATCTGTACACTTATATTATGCGAAATCTTGCTATATACAAACTGCTACTGTCCTTCATTGTGACAGCAAACATTTTTTCCCCGTGCTTCTCACAGAAGAAGGCTCTCACCCTCGACCAGATTATAAAAAATAAGTTCCCTGACATTGTGATTCCGTTGCCGCAATTTGTTAGTTGGAAGGATGACTCTCATTTGATTTTTGACAAACGGTTTTATCCCGATACGGCTTTGAAAACGATTATCATCAATGCCAAAACCGGCCAGGAAACCATAGTGGCCAAAGATTTCTCACCTCGTCCGGAAGGTCTGAAAAAAGTTTATTTAAAGGATAATGATTTGTTTTATTCCTATAACAATGTTGAAACGAGATTGACCGATAATAAGGAACCGGAAATGAATCCCGTACTCTCACCCGATAGCAGCCAGGTAGCGTTTACCAGGAATAATAATCTATATGTTGTGAACCTGGTTACACGCAAGGAAACGCCGCTGACATCAGACGGCAACGACAGTATATTAAATGGCTATGCAAGCTGGGTGTACATGGAAGAAATTCTCGAAGGTTATACAGCTTTTTGGTGGAGTCCTGACAGCAGGTATATTGCTTTTTTCTGTTCGGATGACAGTCCTGTACCCGTTTTTACCATCACTGATGCTAACGGGCAGCACGGCTATGTAAAGAAGCAGCGCTACCCTAAGGCCGGAGATAAAAATCCTGAAATAAAGATTGGAATCATTTCACTCGATGATCACCATACAACCTGGGCTGACTTTAATGAACATGATGATCAATACTTCGGACCCCCACTCTGGAGACCGGATGGGAGTTCGCTGCTGGTGCAATGGATGAACAGGGATCAAAACACCCTGGGGATATATGATATCAATATCCAGACTGGAGCAAAAAAAGAATTCTATTCCGAGACCCAGAAAACATGGACATCTTTCCTGGATGGCAATAGCTTACAGTTTCTGCCCGGTGGCAAAGGAGTTATAATCCTGACAGACAAATCAGGCTGGGCTCAATTGTACCTGCATGATGTAAATGGAAAGCTGGTAAATCCACTTACATCCGGCAGTTATTCGGTTACCCGCATAATCCATACGGACCAGAAAAAACAGCTACTTTATTTTACGGCAAGAAAAGAAAATTCTACACGAGCAGACCTTTACAGGGTTCGGCTGGATGGAAAGGAGCTTAAGCGGCTAACGTTTGGTGAGTACAATCATGAGATTACCATGTCACCATCCGGCTCCTATTTTTTAACCAACTATAGTAATGTTTCTACACCCACGCGAATCGCTCTATTAGATAATAATGGAAAACTGGTTAAGGAGATTGCCAATTCAAAAGGACCTGAATTTGGTAATTATGATTTTGCACAAAATGAAATCCTCCGTGTCAAAAGTGAAGATGGACTTTTTGATTTGCCGGTGGCGATTACATGGCCCATGAATATGGACAAGAATAAACGATACCCTGTTTATATAAACATTTATGGAGGTCCTAATGCAGGCAGTGTTTATGATACGTGGTTTTTTTTACGCCAGATGCAATTGTTTGCCAGTGAAGGTATGATCGTGATCTTTATGGATCACAGGGGCAGTGGGCAGTTTGGAAAGCAGGGTGCCGATTACATGTATCACAATCTTGGTTATTGGGAAATGAAAGATTATAGCACAGTGGTGAAATGGCTGGTAAATAAGGGCTATGCCGATCCCAAAAAAATTTTAATAAGCGGTTATAGTTATGGAGGTTATCTCACCTGTTATGCTTTAACCTATGGAGCAGATGTTTTCACCCTGGGAATGGCAGGCAGTAGTGTAACCGACTGGAGCTTATATGACACTCATTATACAGAGAGGTACATGGGGACCCCAGCCAATAACCCCGAGGGCTATAAATCAAGTTCGGTATTAACGCATGCCGATAAGTATAAAGGGCGGTTGATGATGACACATGGAGTTGTAGATGATAACGTGCATATGCAAAACAGCATGCAGTTGAATAGCAGGCTGCAGGATCTGAAGAAAGATTTTGACTTTTACATCTACAGTGCAGGCACTCATATGTATATGGAGCCGAATAAACAAATGCATTGGTCAAACGCACGAACACTATTCCTGTATAAGTACTTACTGGAGAAACCGGTGCCGGAGGGCTTGTTGAGATGAGTTATAAGTGCCTGCTAATTGGAGGCGTTTAAATGAAATTAGTACGGAGTTTGCTAAGCTTTTGCATGGAGTTCGCTTGGCTTTTGTCCATGCATACTCCATACATACTCCATACAAAGTCCGTAGATACTGCGTGCTTTCTTAACAAGTAAAGGCGGGAGTACATGCAGGGTAGAAGATGAATAGGGTTTACATGGATTTACTATA
>JBLNAY010000226.1:0-27398 GCA_050259715.1 Candidatus Dadabacteria bacterium | reverse complement strand
AAGCGTTGAAGACCAGAGAAGGATGTATGAGCAACAAGCCAAACAATCTTACCGTTCACCTGTTGAAGTGCTGGAAAAAACAGCCGACATCAAAGACTACAGGGCTAAATTCTATTAATATAATTCCCAATGAAATCTAAGGACCACCTGCAAAGGTGGTCTTTTTTATTTCCAGCAGGTTTATTTAGGAATGCTGCCACTGGTGATGTAACGAATAACGGGGATACCGTAGAAACCTGATTTCATGTTCTACCGGACGTCCAACAACAAGGCATGAGAAGGGATAAATATTTGGTACTTTTTTGAAGGCGGGAAAAGGGCTACAACCCGCTTCAGGACTCCGTTACAGGTATTTAATTTGGGGAATTATTGAGACTCAGTTCATTTCTTATAATGGCACGACATTTTCACCTTTACATGTATAAAGCCACTTATGTTTCTCCGCTTCACCTTACTCTCTGTATTATTTGCAGCCTGCACCGGTGGTCAAAGGCAGAAAAGTGTAGAAACTAATACTCCTTCTGTTTCCGTACAACTTTCCTCAAGTAGCGACAATCAATTAGCGAAGGCTGACACTCCCTATAGTGAGGCACCGTCTCTCCCTTCGATGAAAAAGCCCTCGGGCATTTACAGGTTCACAATGCCCTATAATAATAAATGGAAAATTCAGCATACTGTGCAGTTCACGGGAGCGGAATTTCAACTGCAGGAAAAATATATAGGAGACAAGTCGGATAGCATAGTGATTTCCAGAGGCATCTGGGCACCTTCCGACGGCTATATCTGGACTTATAAGGATCAACTGGTAAGAGGCCGTTATAAATGGCAGGGAGAAACGCTGGTGTATTTCAGCCCACGATTGAAAAAGCTATTCCCAATGGAGAAGCTTCCTTCTGCTATGAATAATAAGCCCGTTTTAGAAAAGAGAGCAAATGGCTCCAGGTTGTATGGCGTTGGTACAGAACCTTTCTGGAACATAGAAGCAAATGCGACTGATAGTATTTCGTTTATGACCGCTGATTGGAAACAACCGCTAAAGGTGAAGATCACCAATATGATGATATCGGGTGATAGTACGATCTATCATGCGATCTACGACTCAGTTGAACTGCGCATTTTATCTCTACCCTATTTCTGCAGCGACGGGATGAGCGATTTTATCTATCCGAACAAAATACTCGTTCAATATAATGGAAAACAATATAGCGGATGCGGTGTTTTGTTCAGGCAATGAAGCAGGAAGATTAACTGGAATTTTTCCCAGCGAGGATATACATTAATACAGGATAAATCTGGTTCATTCAGAAAGATTGCTTCACCTGTTCTGATCTTTGAAAACATTGGCCAGGCAAGGAAAGAAGAGATCTGAATAGAAATGTCAAGGCAATAGCAATAGCCTTAATATTTATTTTTGGCCATTGCATTTTTCAATGCTTTTTGGTGGTAAATTTAACTGACCGATACCTTCAAAACACCGGGGGCAAGCCACTGAAAAGAATCTGGGAATAATGGACCGTATAGTGCATCGTTTCTTTCGAAAATCTTGTCTTGTCTAAGCCTCTACAAAGCTTTTAGCTTTTATTTAAGTCGCGACCACAACACTGCCTGGCTGATTTCGTTAACTTGAATAGGAATCCAATTCTTCCCGTGAGGACCACAAAACGTGTGATATGCAAAAGGTATATCTTCTTCTACGGAACAATCAACAAACAGGGCCTTACAACCTTGGAGAACTTTTTCAACTGCAGTTGAAAAACACAGATCTTATCTGGATTGAAGGTAAGAGTGCCGGGTGGTATTATCCTTACGAGGTAGAGGAACTTAAACCTATTATGGAGCAAGCGCGTGCAAACAGCACAACACAATCACCGCCAGTTACTCCAACACCAAAAAAAGAAATACCTCCAGCTCAACCACCTGTTGAATCGCTAAGCAAAGCACCTGTTCCTCCAAAGAAAATTTATGTAAGTCTTCCTAATAATGCAGTACCTGCCAAACCAGTCGTAGAAACCAAACCGGCGGAAATAAAAGCTGAGACAAAAAAGGTGGATGAAATAGAGCAAAGGGCGGAAGAACTAAAGAGAAGAGTACAGGCATATCCAATAACGAAAGAGCAGACGACCCCCTCTATCCTATCCGATCAACAGGAAACAATAAAACAAGAAGTTCCCCAGTCAACAAATAACTTTTTCGACCTGGATGAAGTGCCGACTTATGCTATTCATCCAAAGCCTTCTCAGGCCAGGAAAAAAGAAAATGTAATTAGTAAACCGAAAATTGCACAAGATATAGACGTCTCTGATTCTGCGCAGGACCTTTATGATAACACTCCGACTTACCCAATACGGAACAGAAGAAATTCTCCTTCCAACGCCATGCAATATGTTGCTGTGCTGTTCATGCTGGCTTTAGTACTGGGGGCAGGATGGTGGATGTACAGAACATTTTCTTTTAAAGAGCAGCAGTTGGATGATGCTACACAACAGGTTGTGAAAGGGGTTCAGCAATCCATTATTCCAGCCGATTCTGCAAACCAGGCAAATACAGCCGTTAACCAATATGGAGATACCAGCACATCTGCTGGTGCAGGCAAAGCAACACCGCCTGTTAACGCTGCAGCCAATCTCCCTAAAACAAATCAACCAGTCTTAAAACAACCCACACAACCAGCAGCGGGAATCAACGATAATAAAGTAGTGGTTGATAATAATGCCGGCAAGGAGCAAAATGAGCAAGCCGCACAACCAGGTACAGAAAACGCCAATCCCGTTCCTATTGTGGTAGCAAAGAAAGAAGAACCCAAAGTAGAGAATACTACTACGCAGGCTAGCCAGGAGCCCGAAAAGAAGGGTGGCTTTTTCAGGAAATTGTTCGGTAAAAGAACAAATACGGACGAAGTTTCTACAGGAGGTGTTTCTTCCGGAAGCGAGGGAGAGCGGAATGCAACGAAAAGAGAGGAAGGAACAACATCATCAGAGCCAGTTGAATCAAACATCACTGACCAGGTAGAAATAAAAATGAATGTTCCTGATGACAAGTGGATGATGGGAGTGCAGGGGGTAAAATTAAAAATGTTTAACCGCAGTAACCTGGAGTTGAAAAGAGCAGCAGTAGAAGTGATTTATTATAACGATCAAAATGAAGTAATTGACAGGAAGAGTGTGTATTTCTCCGGCATCCCCGCCGGCAAGTCAAGGACGATAGCTGCGCCTGATCATAAGTTTGCCGATCATGCAGGGTATAAAGTGGTGAATGCTGTAGGCGCGCAGAAGTGATCTGCTATCAACAAGCCTTCCGTTTTCTTCTGTAACTATCATAGTCATATCACGAGAGTGAGCTGCTAAACGCGAGCTTATAGGTTCCATTCTCCGTCCTGCAACAAGTAAGCAAGAGCGAAGTGGACACCGGGTAATCAACAATTTTAAGAACGTCGGATTTTACATTGTAAATACCTAATTTGAGTGTTGCCCTGAGGTTTGCTTCGGCACTGCAGCAACCTACTGCATCCCATTCATCATCACTCATGCTTTCGGGAATTGCATGAACCGGGAAGAAGTACATCAGGTGCCCGGTATGTTTATCCATGGCCTGCTCAATAATGCTGGCTGGCAGTTTCAACCGGGTGAGGACGGCTGTGTTGATTGTATTCTTTTTCATATGGCCAAGCTTTAGGAGGTCGTTCTAGGAGGGGCAATGTATCAGAGGTTTCGCTGAAATTACTTAAAGATAAATGGGGAACATACAACTTCCTATGACCGTTATCAGTAGTTTGTCTGATGTCAGGCGGTTCGATGCTGAAACACCTTTGAATGTGCATTAAAATCATAGCGGGGCGTGTTGTTATGTAGGTATAATTCTACCTAATTCTTATGGCGGAGATGAAATATAAATTCAAACAGTTGAGCATTCATTTAAAGAGGAAACAACAAAAGATTTCAGGCGTTCAAAATTACTCCGTAGTACATCCCGGATGGGAAGAGTAAAATAAAATAGCCGGTGAATACATTACCTTTAAATTATACGGGTAAAACTCACCGGCTTTGTAAGTATAAGGAAGGACAATTAGTTAGCTACCTTTTACCTTGCTATTTGTAGGCAATAGCAGCACTTGTAGGCCCTGTTAATGGCAATTGCTCAACTCTTTTGAAACCGGCTTTCTTCGCCCACTTTTCAAAATCATCAAGCGTATAGTCGAATCCATCGCCGTTTTCAATCAGCATATTCAGGCTCATAAGTAAGCCTATAGTATTCTGACGCCTGTCGTTATCAATTATGTTTTCAATAGCAACTAAGGCGCCGTCTGCCGGAAGACTGTTGTAAACCTTATCTATCAATTGTTGCTTCAGGTGTTCATCGAGGCCGTGAAGAATATTGCCTAATGTAACCAGGTCGGCATGCGGCAATTCATTTTTGAGAAAATCACCCGAAATCGTTTGAATGCGATTGGCCAGGTTGTAAGAGGCAATCTTCTTTTTAGCCACTGCTTCAACTGGAGCTAAATCGAAGTTGATGCACTTAATGTGTGGCTGCCTGAGACATACACTGATGCTTAGCGAAGCATCAGCTCCACCTACATCCAAGAGAGTCTTATAATTGCTAAAATCGAACTTTGTGGCAAAGGCCATGAAATTACCTGCCTGTATGCCACTCATGGCGCTTACAAATTCATTAAGGGCGTGTTCATCTTTATACAAGTCTGAAAAGAACTCCATGTTTCCACCTGCCTTTGCTTCATTCTGTTGCTCCCCGGTGCGCAGTCCATCCTCAAGAAAATTCCAGAACTGGTAAAGACGGGAGTTGGCCATTTCGAGAATGCCTCCCATATAAGTTCTTTTCTTCTTGTCCAAAAACAGGTCGGTGTCTTCCGCATTAGAATAACGGGCATTCTCAAGAAGTCCTTTTCTCTCCAGGAAACCGAGAGATACCAATGCATCCAGGAAATCATAAACATGCCTGTCGCTACAATGGAGCTTCAACTTTTCTTTGATCTGTTTTGCTGAAAGTGGCAGGGGTGCCAGTTGAGTGAATAACTCAAGTTTTGTTGCCGTCAGCAAAACCTTTGAAGACCAGAAACCCAGGCCGACCTGCATGATCTTCGAAGGATTCAATGTAATGGCAACGGTGGTTTGTTCCTCTTTTTTTTGAGTGATCATAACGTTGATTTTTGAAGGTGAGCAATTTCAATTCGGTGAAACAGAAAGGATGCGGATGTATTTGCAGTTTTTACAAGGTACACCGACTATACATGAGCTAGTTGTTCAGGGGGTAGGCTTTCACATAGATAAACAATAATAATTTGGGAATGGTGGTAATATTAAAGGTACGGTTTAAATGGTCAGCATTGGAGCTATAACATTTTGTAAGAAGCAGAAGAGGCTGCAATACAATAAAGAAAGAAACAACGGTGGTAAATAACTTTAGATCAGGACATCGAAGACCAGCAGGCTAATTTGTAATTGCCATTCCTTGTTTTCATGCAGGTAACCAAAAATCCATGAGTCACTTCAGCTTCCACGCTTCCCAGGCGATGATCCTTGAGATTTACATACGCCAGCTCTAACTTGCCTTTGATCAGCGTTTCGGCACTGCAGGGCACAACCGGTTCGTGATCAACCGTAAGAAGATCTATCTCGAGATCCTGCAGGGTATAGCTATAATATTCCTCTCCAAAGCCGCTATTCATTTCCTTTTCAATAGCAGCCTTTGGAAAGCGTATTTTGGTAGTGATAGAGGTGATGAGTGCTTTGTTTTTCATATAGAACGTTCCGTGAATTAAAGATATCAGGCAGCAACGGCGGGTTCTTATGAGTGTTGATTGGTTGAGGTATGATTATGGTCAGTGTTTTAATAGGTAAAAAAATAATCTTACTCATGATAATGATTAAGAGGTCGGCAGTTGAGGCAATAGAAAAACCCCCAAAGAGGGGGTTAATTAATGTATGTGAACTCAGGACTGCCTATTTGATTTCCACCTTTAGCATTTTATCAATTGAGCCGGTCATCAGCTTGTAAAGAGTAGCATTGGAGGTAGTTGAAATGACAATAGTGCCAGTGCTATCCTTTGTCGCACTGTTTAACATCGTCTCAGACACACCCGAGAATAAAAGATTAAGGGCAAGTGAACTTAATGCCGAATAGTTGGAGGTGCCGTCAATAGCTGTAGGGGTACTCTTCTCAAACTTAAACTCCACATCGGATTTGATCTTTAGATCAATAGGCGTAGTTACTCCGGCGGAATTGGTGTAAGTACCCTTTAACTCTAACGCAGGTATTGAGTCTGCCGATTCAAAATGTATCTTGAACTCTACCTTGTCGTATGTTCCCGGCGGAACTGAAATGCCACCAAGGGGGGAAAGGGTATTGAATAGATTGACTCCTTTTTTCACTTTAGTCTTGTACTCGACCTCTGTCGTTGCGCTCTTCGCTTCAAACTTTAATTCTGTTACATTCCCTGTTCCCGATGTCCAGGAAAAAGTGCCGCCTTCAACACGCAGGCTGTTGCTGTTGCTGCTGTTAACCTGGCCAAGACTGCCGGTGCTGTTGGTAGTTACTAACTGGTACTGAACGTTTCCGGAACTGGATTGATCGTTGTTTTTGCTGCACTGTACGCATAAAAGAGATATAAGTACGGAAGCAATTAATAGGTTGTATTTCATAGATTAGCTAATTGCCTCCGCAGAAGCAAAAACCAATCCAACTGTTAAGCCTGTTTCAAAATTGCGGGTTTTCACTTAAGAACCTTTCCATAGAAAACCCGAATAATTACATGCTGGAAAAAGTACCAGGCGGCGAAGGCGTAGTTTTTGTGAAACAACTTGCTTTACACTAGGCGAGTTGCTTTTACGGGTAAATATTCAATAGTATGGAGTTAAAAGAAGTTCATTTCAATAAGGTAGCTAAGATTACGGTGTTTTTCTGGATCATGAAAGTATTGGCAACCACTCTTGGAGAAGTGCTGGGTGACTTTTTTTCGATGACGTTAGATCTTGGGTATGTAATCAGCCTTGGAATTACAGTGGCATTGTTCTTAATAGTCCTTTTAATGCAGCTTAAGTCACAGAAATTCCATGCACTTTTATACTGGCTGGTAATTGTTGGAACCACTACTGTCGGTACCGAGATCTCTGACCTCATGGACAGGACACTTCATGTAGGTTATACCGGCGGATCGGTAATTCTTTTCTCGTTGTTATTGATCACACTATTCCTATGGCATAAATCACAAGGGAAAATCAGGGTGTATCCTATTACGCAAAGAAACGTGGAAATCTATTATTGGATTGCCATTCTCATTTCTAACAGTCTCGGAACAGCCTTTGGCGACTACCTGAGTGATAATGTAGGAATGGAGTACCTTGAAGGAGCAGCTGTAACAGGTGGAATTATTGTGGTGGTTGTTTTACTTCACTATTTCACAAAGATTAATGAGATACTGCTCTTCTGGATTGCCTTTATTTTCACAAGACCATTTGGGGCAACCTTCGGCGACTTCCTGACTAAAGAACACTCCAAAGGCGGTCTTGAGTTTAGCAGGGGCATTGCCTCTGCAGTCACTGCTACTATTTTGTTATTGATCATGTGGTATTCAACCAGTCGAAAACAAAAAAGTGATTTTAAAGAAGGATGATTATACCGGGTTTAACGTAAATACAATAGGCAAAGCAGGGGCGTCGTCCAACCGTTATTTCCTGTATCACGAGGTTGTAATGATCTATTGAAAAGCAAGTGAAAACACTGCCTTAGTAAAAGTGTAACCCTGAGTAGGAATGTCAACACTTTATATATATAATCTATATGGAAAACCATAGGGCTCTTCTATTGTAAAACTGAAGAAAGCAGAGATAGCTGAATGGAGTAATTTTTGCAAGTGTAATTATCTGAAAATGTGAGTATGAACGCGCAATACGAAAATCTTGATCTTTCTACCCTCAGATCAATGTATGACAAGAAAATTCAAAAGTTAAACAGCCGGCTTATAAATGGTGCAGATTGGGATGACGTGGCCGACCTGAGAGCCGATGTTACAGAACTATCCATTGCCATTGGCTATAAATCTCCTGGTTCGGTTATGAATCCCGCGGAACACTCTCCCGGAGAAATCGAAAACAGGGTGCACTAATCAAAGACAATACTAAACATTAGGTGTTATTGGCCGGATATATTTATATCCGACACTTTCATGTTATCATCCTGTATCGGTAAGCTTTGATACGCTGTTGATACACGCTTGATACGCTGTTGATACGGAATTGATACGCTGTTAATTCCGTATCAACTCCGTATCAACTCCGTATCAACAGCGTATCAACTGCGTATGATACCCCGGCATGAACGCCGGGAACAGTATTCACAAACTGTTATCTTAAAGAAAGTTAAACGACCCGTTAAACCTTTTGAATCTATATTGGTCTATTCCGTACAACTCCAGAAGCCCATGCCTTAATTCTACTTTTTATTAACCAACAGTAATCAATTAAAAAATACCACAGATGAACACCAAATTCAAGACCCTACAGGCATTCTATGTCCTTACGTTAACAATTATTTTATTTACAGCCTGCAAGAAAGAAGAATCCGTAACTGGCAATCCTGATCCCAACAATACATCTGCGATTGTGGTACTCGCCTCAGGTTCATCCCAACAATCCGACAGCCTTTATATTGTTAATTCATGTGATAGGGATGAGAGAAGGGATTCTATCAGCCAGGCAAATCTTCCTACATCGGTAAGCACCTACCTGTCTGCTAATTACCAGGGGTACAATTACCACCGCGCTTTTGTAATTAAAAACACTTCTGGAACAACAACCGGGTATGTAGTTGTAATTTATTATAACGACCGGCCGGTTGGTCTTCGCTTTGATGCCAACGGCAACTTTGTAAAAGTGCTGGAGCAAAGAGAAAGAGAAGACATGCATAATGGAGGATTTCATCACGGCGGACGTTTTGAACACCGGGATGGTTTGCATAGGGACACTATCAGTTTGTCAAGTGTCCCGGTGAACATCCTGACTTATATGCTTACCAACTACGCGAGTGATACACTTGCCCTGGCATTCAGAGACAGGGAAGGTAACATCGTATTGCTGACAAGAAACAACGGAGCGTTTGCCACCATATTTAACTCAAGCGGCAGCTTCAAATTACGTACAGCGTTAACCGTTAATACAGGCTCCTGCCAGTCAATCGACCAGGGTAGTTTACCCGCAACCGTTAGTTCTTATTTGAACACCACTTACCCGAATTTCGTGTTTAAAAAAGCCTTTGTGATCCGGCAGGGCACTACCATAAAAGGATACATTGTGTTCATTGATGCAAACAATACGAAGTATGCTGTTGAATTTGATGCGACAGGTGCTTTTGTGAGAGCAAAGACTATATTTTGATCTGTTATGATTTCCAATAAGCCCCGGCAATTTCTTTTGCCAGGGCTTGCTTTTCCCGTGCGCTCCAGGCATTGGTACACTTTTAGAGCAGCAATAGTGCAAAGGCATCCCGCCTTATTAAACAATATTCTATGAAGAAGGTATCATTCATTCTTGTTGTCATGGTTGCGATCGTGGCATGTAATAAATACAATGGAAGCAGCTATACCCCTGATTGCACTACCCCTGCAACATGGTCCGCAGATGTAGCCCCCATCATACAATCGACCTGTGCAACAGGCTCAGGTTGTCATGGAGCTGGAAGTCGCAAGGGACCAGGTGCCCTGACGAGTTATGCACAGGTTTATAATTATCGAACCTCCATCAGGAGCGCGGTAGCATCCGGCTCAATGCCTCCGGGTGGCGGCCTGTCTGCATCTCAGCGGAATGCCGTACTCTGCTGGATAGACAATGGAGCTTCTAATAATTAGTGGATAAATCTGACTAGTGTCATATTGACGTTTATGGAAGGATGGTTTAAATTTATATAACCATTTAAGTCCTCCATGTCTATCGAAACCACCTTAAACAATCCAGCCGAAGAGCTCATTCGTCTTCTCCAGGCAGAAGACAAACTACCGGATGACTATACTTGCTATGTGGAACAGGATGATTCTTTCACTACTGTGTATGCGATAACCAGTATAGTGACAACTATTGTAAATCACGACCCGGTAGCAGCAGTGACCGCAAGACGCTTCATACCAATGTAGGCTTCTTGCATATACCAGTTGATTTATTTGATCCGCCCGCAGGCGGAAACAACCCCGTCTCCCTCCAAACTATTTATATTTCAAAATACTTGTAGATGACAACCACTCATTACTCATTACTGATCACGCATTTTATTCACTATTCACCCCTTATCAAATGAACTGGGCTGATAATCTTTTACACTTCTATTTTCATTTGCAACCACCTGCATTACCAAAAAAGATCCAGTGGCTTCACCCGCAACAGGATGAGAAAGTTATGGAAGTGGTAGAAAGGTTCTTGCATAAATTCTATAACGATAATAATAAGCGAACGTTGATACTCGGTATAAACCCGGGGCGTTTCGGAGCAGGTGTAACGGGAGTGAATTTCACAGCACCCAAACAACTGACAGAGATTCTGAAGATCCCCCATCATTTTAAAATGCAGTCTGAGCTATCGGCAGAATTCATTTATACGATGATAGAGGCTTATGGAGGAGCAAGGAAGTTTTATCAACACTACTTCATTGGCTCTGTTTGTCCTCTAGGTTTTACCAGGGAGGGAAAGAATATTAATTATTATGATGACAGGAACCTGGCAAAGATTGTTGAACCGTTTGTCGTTGCATGTATTAATGACCAGGTGAGTTTCAATGTTGACTGCAACACCTGTTACTGTATCGGCGGAGAAAAGAATTTCAAATACCTGCAGAAGTTAAATGAACAACATAAATGGTTCAGGCAAATCATTCCTCTTCCTCACCCGAGATTTATTATGCAATACAGGAGGAAGAAGATGGACACGTATGTGCAGATGTATTTGGAGGAATTGAGTAAGTAATGTTTGGAGTTTAAGGTTTGAAGTTTAAAGTGGTATGAATCAGCTGGCGGGTACTTAGATAAGTGGAGTTTTTAAAAAGAGAGATAAGATCGTTTGCTGAACATCAGAATTATTTACGAATTTTAATTGAAGTCTGTCTGCTTAAAAGCTGTCATTATGTTTATGAAAAGTAAACTAGCCTATCTCGTTATATTTTTTACTGCTGTTATTTCCACTAATTCTTTTGCACAAAAGATCGCGCCCGCCGGCTACCAGTTGCAGAACAAGGCCACCGGCTTGTTGATGCGCCCACTGGATGCAAACAGCGCAGAAGGGACCCCTATTGTTATTTATCCTAAGACCTCGTGGAAATGCTTAACATGGGAATTGAAGCCAGCACGAGATAGCAACGTATTTACGCTTCAGAATTACTTCACTTCAAAAACAATAAGGGCAGAAAAACCGGAAGCAAAAGGCACTATCACGCAGGTAAAATTTAGTATGGATGGAAATGCTCCTAAATGGAAGTTCATCCCTGTTGGGGAAGGGTATTACCGGATTGAACATCCATCCGGCCTGATACTCGGTGTTGATGATAAAGACACTAATTCTCCGTTACTCCTTCAGAAGTGGTTGAACCAGCCCACACAGATGTGGAAGCTCTTGCCAAAACCAGAACACTTTACCGGTTAAAGGTTTGGTTACAGTTCAGCATTTGCATTAAAACGTGCGGATTAGAGGTTTATTTTATTTCTGATATATTACATGCTACTTCTGGCACAGATTAGAATTCGGATACTTATTACAGTAAGTAGTCGGCATGGCTTCACGCTTGCGGATGTAAATAATTTGTAAAGCAGCGGGCTGTACAGATTTTTTCGTAAATTCAGATACAAACAAAAACGACCAATGGACAGGCGAGACTTCCTTACTGCGCAACGTAAGAAGATACAGCGTGCTACTCCCGCGTTCCGCACACAGTCAGGCATTAATGCTTACACAGGACCATGGACAACCAATGAGGTGCAACACCTGCTTAAGAGAACAATGTTTGGTTCGCGTAAAACCGACATGAACTACTTCGCGTCAAAATCTATGTCCGCTGCAGTAGATGGAATTCTTAATCCAACTGCCCCACCGCCTCCTCCACCGTTGAATGATTATAACAGTGCCACTATCATTGATCCTGCAGTTGCTCCAGGCACCACATGGGTGAATGCACCAACAAATGACGGCACAATTAACAGTGCCCGCCGCTCGTCTTTCAAGAAATGGTGGACGGGTGTTATGCTCAACCAGGACAGGAGCATTAGGGAGAAGCTTACCCTATTCTGGGCTAATCACTTCGGCACGGAGACAACGGACATAGGCAATGCCAATTACGCGTATGCACACCATGCGCTTCTGCGAGCGAATGCTTTGGGCAACTTTAAATCTCTTGTGAAGATGGTGACCATAGATGCCGGAATGCTGCGATACCTGAATGGATACCTGAATACAAATACAGCCCCGGATGAAAACTATGGAAGGGAACTCCAGGAGTTGTTTACAATAGGCAAAGATCCTGTGACCAATCTTGCTCCTTATACAGAGGATGATGTAAAAAAGGCAGCTAAAGTGCTTACCGGTTGGAGAATAAACGGAGCAACCTTTAGTTCTTATTTTGATCCGACAAAACATGATAGCACAACGAAGACTTTTTCTTCTTTCTATGGCGGTACTTCCATTGCAGGTCGTAGTGGCAGCGCTGGCGCAGTAGAAACAGATGATCTGCTCAACATGATCTTCAGCAAACAGGAAGTGTCGAAGTTCATAGTACGAAAGCTTTACCGCTGGTTTGTTTATTATAAGATTGATGATGCTACAGAAGCCAACGTGATTTCACCATTGGCCGATCTCTTTCGCAGCTCCGGTTACGAGGTAAAGCCGGTATTATCAACTCTTTTCAAGAGCGAGCATTTTTTTGATGTTGCCAACCAGGGATGTATGATCAAGAGTCCGGTTGACCAGGTCATTTCCTGCATGCGGGAATTCAATGTAATCTTCCCGGATGCTGCTGTTGATTACGCGACCGCCTATGGGATGTGGAATTACCTGTATAGTACCATGAGCAACATGGGTCAGAACATAGGCGATCCCCCAAATGTGTCGGGGTGGCCGGCCTATTACCAGCTACCCATGTTTCATGAGCTTTGGATCAACTCCGATACTTATCCGAAAAGAAACCGGTTTACCGATACCATGATCAATACAGGGTATACCCGCTCCGGTAAAAAGATCATCATTGATGCGGTGGCCTTTGCAAAAACACTTTCAAAACCTTCCGATCCCAATATACTGCTCGATGATATTCTGAATATCATTTACCGTGTGCCACTCTCTGCAACAGTAAAACAAACCACCAAACAACAACTCTTACTAAGCAACCAGGTCTCGGATCATTACTGGACCGATGCATGGAACAATTATCTCAACACCCCGTCAGATGTTGCTAATTACAACACGGTTAATACGCGGTTGAAGTCACTCCTGCAATATTTAATGGCGCTTGCCGAATATCAATTATCCTAAACCGTACACAATATGCAAAGACGAGATTTTCTCAAGAAGACCATTCCAGCTGTTAGCCTCGTGCATGGAGCCATCAATGGCTACTCGGTACGCGCATTTGCTGCCAGCCCTCTGTTGCAAAGCATCCTGTCGGCAGATAAGGAAACCGATCATGTTTTGGTGATCGTACAATTAAGCGGTGGTAATGATGGCCTGAACACCGTTATTCCTTTGGATAATTACTCTAATTATTATAATGCACGTACGAACATTGCTATCCCGGAAGCCAAGGTGTTGAAGCTCGATAATTATCCTCATGCAGGCTTGCATCCTTCGATGAGTGGTATGCAAAGTCTTTATAATGAAGGCAAACTATCTGTTGTGCAGGCAGTAGGTTATCCTTCACCCAACTTCTCCCATTTCAGGGCTACTGATATATGGATGACCGGGGCTGATACCAACCAGGTGCTGAACACCGGATGGGCAGGGCGTTACCTGAATTTAGAATATCCCAACTTCCCCGTGGGTTATCCCAATGCAACCATGACCGATCCTTTGGCAATACAGATTGGCTCCGTGACCACCCTCACCTGCCAGGGACCAGTAGTAAACATGGGGATGAGCATTACTGACCCTACCAGTTTTTACAATTTCATCAACAACATACAGGACCCGGCTCCTTCCAATCAAATGGGATATGAGTTGAATTATATAAGAGAGGTCGCTAGCCAAACCAACCAGTATGCACAAAGTATAAAAAAGGCAGCAGCGGCAGTTACGCAGCAGGGCAGTTACCCTGCAAACAATTCATTGGCCGACCAATTGAAGATTGTAGCGCGCCTGGTGAAAGGAGGGTTGAAGACCCGCATTTACATGGTGAGCTATGGCAGCTTTGATACGCATTCACTGCAAGCAGCGGCATCTGATACCACCACCGGCAACCACGCTAACTTACTGGCAAATGTATCCAATGCTATAAAAGCCTTTGTAGACGATTGTTATTACCTGGGTATTGAGAACAGGGTTATCGGGATGACCTATTCTGAATTTGGGCGCCGTATAAAGTCAAATGCCAGTGGTGGCACTGATCATGGAGCCGCAGCCCCGATGTTTCTTTTCGGCAAAAATGTCACTCATGCTGTTTATGGTAATTCGCCGGCGCTGCCTTCTTCTGCCACTGTCAACGACAACATACCTTTTCAATATGACTTTCGTTCTGTTTATGCATCCGTTCTGCAGCGATGGTTTTGTGTGAATGCCACCGACCTGCAGATGATGATGATGAAGAATTACCAGGTGTTGGACCTGGTAAATGATTCAGCGTGCAAAGATCAGCCAGTGCCGACTACCAGCAAGCTTGTGATGAATTATCCCAATCCGTTTACAGAAAATACGACAATACAATTCAAGACCAATGGCGGTCACACACTGGTGCAGGTGATCAACGGCTTAGGGCAGGTTATACGCACCCTGGTGGAGCAGGAATATAATGCTGCTGGTACCTACACTATAGGGTTTGATAGTTATGGTTTACCAACGGGTGTTTATTATGCACGTCTTCAGAACGGCTCTATACAGCAGGTAGCACCAATGCTGAAGGTGAGATAGGGCTTCCGAAATATATCATCTATTTCATCAGTTCATCTCCCTCCCTTTTTTGGTGATTGGAAATGAATGTCGAAGATTGCTTAAGTATTTAAGTTCCGGAAGCATAGGAGTATCGCCATTAACTCAATTAATAATTTCTCCTTTGTTATTCGCTAATCTTTCACTCCATTTTTCAATATCACCTGGTGTTTGTTTCACCCAATCTGTTATCTCACCCACCACTTTTAATGGTGCTTTGCTGCGGTAGGAGCGGGTTAGATTGCCTGGAAATTTTTTATCCGTAACGTTCGGATCATTTTCAAAACTCCCTGTAGGTTCAACAATATAAACCCGTTCAGGTCCATCACCTTTAGCTAATGCAGCTGCAAGGCCAGCTCCGTTTACCAGTGCAGTAAAGTAGATGTGATTCATAATAACTGCTGAATTGTAATTAGATGTGGAGCCTGGTGTGAGCAAATCCCCAACCATCAAATCTGCTTTCGTTCCATGATAAAAGGGACCATTGTCAGATGGATCGCGTGTGAAAGAACTTGCTAATTCGTAATTCTTTTTAGCGTTGGTATGGTTGCTTAAGTGTTCAAAACATTTGGCGATGTTTGAATATAGAGCAGGGAGGGCGCTCGTAACCGTTACATCATTTATTTTTAATGCAAACTGCAAGGAGCTTTTGAACCATTTTAATTTGTCGCGAACGTTGGTTCGGTGCCGTGCCACAAAATAAGCAGCTATAAACTTTTCAAAATCGTTTGTTGTCTCGCTCCATGCTTTCATAAATATTTCGTTCGCATCTTCGGGTCTGCCTTTTCCTTCCAGGTCCATGCCATGCACACAGAGTTTAATTACATTGTTATTTGGATTGAATTCCATGTTATTGTCTGTCCAGTATGTAATTCAGTTCTGTTACTCCGGAGGCAAATTGCCGGGTCGTTAATAGTTTTAGATTTATTTTGTCTTTGATGCCTGTAAACAGCGGAATGCCTCGTCCAAGAATTATCGGATTGACAAATAACCAGAAGCCGTCAATTAAGTTCAGTTGCATAAGAGAATGGGTTGCTGTCGGACTGCCAAAAAGCAAGATTTCTTTACTTCCCTGGTGTTTTATTTCATTTATTTCATCGTGAAGGTCGTCGCTGATAATTTTTGTATTTGTCAATTCTGTGCCTTTCATTGTTCTTGATAAAACAACCTTGTAAGCCTTTTTATACCACTGTGAGTGTTCAGTGTCATGTTTGGATGCTGTCGGCTTGTCTGCTGCGGTCGGCCAGTAACTTTCCATCATCTGGTAAGTGACTCGTCCATATAATGCGGTATCGCCTTCGCTTATCCGCTTACCGACATGCTCAAAAATTTCCTCATCAACTTTAATCCAGTTCATTTCTCCATTTGGTCCTGCAACAAAACCGTCAAGCGATATGTGCATAAACGAAATTAATTTTCTCATATCGTCGATTTTTATTATTGTATAAAATTAGCTAGAGTTGTTTATAATGACTGCCTACTTTTATTGGCCCGAAAGGCCGCTCATTTTAAAATCGTCAGCACACCGAACGCTACCGGGTAAAAAGGAACCGCTGTTACAATTTCGAAGTTTCTGCTTTTAGTTTTGGTTACTTTTTGGATCAAAGTCAACCATCCATTCAATACCGTATTTATCTCTAAACATTCCAAAGTAGGTACCCCAGGGACTGTCGCCAATAGGGACTTCAATATTGCCGCCTGCTGAAAGACCGTTGTATAAATTGTCGGCTTCTTCTTTACTTTCTGCAATAATTATAATTTTACTCCTGTTCTCATTTTCGTTTGTTCTACCCATACTTTCAGGAACATCATTGCCCATTAAAAAGCTTTTTCCAATCGGCAAAGCAATGTGCATTACTTTATTTGCCTCTTTTTCTTCTATCGGATGTTCGGGACTTGATATGTCTTTAAAGCGTACGATCGTTGAGAACTCTCCACCAAATACTGATTTATAAAAACCGAAGGCTTCTTCGGCATTTCCATTGAAGTTAATGTGAGGATTAATTAGTGCCATAATTATAGAATTGTTTTGTTAATGTGCAAACGTACCGCGTAACTACAAAATGAATAAGGTTCGAAAGCGTCAAAAAAGAGGCAGATTGCGCCAAAGATTACAAGGATACGTCAGCCAATATTCGATGACCTTGTGAAGCAACGATTTGTAATTAACATATATAAACGGCATCAAGCTGCTATTATGGCCCGCTTCTACTTATTTGTTACCGATTTCTTCAGCCAGCCCGATAAGAATTCCTTCGACTCCTCGAATGTAGCAGAGTCGATAAGAGTTTTCGTACTGAACTATTTCTCCAACGAGCTGAGCACCATGCCTGCTGAGTCGTGATACCATCTCGTCAACATCCTGAACAGCGAACATAACACGCAGGTAGCCGAGAGAATTCACAGGCGCAGCACGATGATCTGAAATAGTTGGAGGTGTAAGGAATCGGGAAAGCTCAAGCCGGCTGTGTCCATCAGGAGTAACCATCATCGCAATCTCCACCTGTTGGTTGGCCAACCCGGTGACACGCCCGGCCCATTCTCCCTCGATAATAGCCCGTCCTTCTAGCCTCAAGCCTAATTCTGTGAAAAAAAAGATCGCTTCATCGAGGGATTCTACCACGATACCGATATTGTCCATTCGGAGTAATTTATTATTTGCCATTTTTATATACTTAGGTAATAAAAATTACACTCTATATTGGTTAAAACTAAGCAAATAATTAAAATTAAAACTATCCTATAGAACAACTAAAGGTTTGAAAGAGGCGGATTAGAATTTCTGGGTTCACTTTATTCCATGCTTCTCAATATTCATCACCACTTCATTAATAAGGGACTGGTCCTGGATGTTTAAAGGTGCCCATCGACCATCTATTTTGCGAGCCCAGAAAATGGGGGAATAAATATCTTTTTCTACCGGCAGTTCGGGCTTGAACAATAGCAATTCAGGTTCCCTTTCACGTGTCACCGTGTAAGGAACCGGTTGATTTTTGATGACAAGAATAGTCGAATAAAGAAACATGAGTAAGCAGCTTAAATTGACAACAGGAAATTACAAATAAGTTTGTGATTTTTAAGTTTTCATGTTGATAATAGGCGAAGTATCAGCGTGCAAATATTCTTTGCAAAGTAAGTAAAGGGACTTAGTCGAAAGAATGCTGATATCTGCTATCACGCGGCACACATACGGGATCACCTCTCATAAATGATCTTTGTCCATCAGGTCGTGCACAGTCCTTTTTTCCAGCACCTTTAGTATGGCATCCCTGGCCTCCTGCATAACCGGGTTGACACCACAGGTTTGCTGGTTGCAGTTGTCGCAGGCTTTATAGAAGTAAAGGCTTGCACAACTAAGCAATGCTATCGGGCCATCGATAATTCGTATTACCCTGGCTAAGGTTATCTTCTTCGGAGGTTCTGCCAATCGGTAACCACCACTACGACCACGTGTACTGGTAAGAATATCATTGTTTCTTAATTCACATAAGATCGCTTCCAAAAACTTCAAAGGGATACTTCTCTCCTTTGCAATCGTGCCGATTAATACGGGGGTATCCTGCTTATAATGCTTTGCTAAATAACCCAGGGCTTGTAATGCATACTTTGCTTTCTGACTTAACATTCACAGTAGTTCAGGTACAAATATCCAATATAGTACAATAGGTTTCCTAAGTTAAAAGGCCACAGCAAAAATGAACACTATTGAAAAAAACTTTAGGTGAAATAAATTATGCTATTATATTTGCCTACCAGATTAGTAGGAATTTATACAACGGTATGAAACAAACAACAACGAATCAATCCTGGTATTCTGTCCGTCACAAGTGCAGCCACTTTGCGGCTTCTTTATATTGTTATACTTACGGATATTGTTGTTGCAGCTAAAATCATCCTGACATACGACTACGGTTGATTGCTCACTTTATGATACAATGAACTGCCACAACGCTGCAGTCAATAAAATAGTATTGTTCACTTGAGGCATTGGAATGCTTTATACCAACCCATTTTTGTTATGATACGAATCATTTTAATCTTCCTTTTTTCGCTCCTTACCTTACTGGGTTCCACACAGGACGTGGTAGAAATATCTGGCACCGTAATTTCACAGGACAGCAGGGAATTACTATCAGGGGTCACTGTTAGCATAAAAAGGGCATCAGTAAAAACATTCACTGCCAGTGACGGTTCATTTAAAATCAGAACAAAGGAAAGACTTCCTTTTATTCTTGTATTTACATCTGTAGGATTTGCTGAGCAGCAGGTTGATGTTTCAAGTCTTGATCAAAACTTGCATGTGGCACTCGCTACTCACACTGTGCTCGGTAATGCCGTAGTTGTTTCTGCTTCACGGGTGAAGGAAAATATTATGCGTTCCCCTGTAGCTATTGAGAACCTTGATATAAAAGCCATACGTGAATCACCGGCGCCCTCTTTTTATGAGGCTTTAGAAAATGTGAAGGGTGTGCAGATGATCACCTCCAGCCTCACCTTTAAAGTACCCAATACAAGAGGATTTAATATTCCCAACAACTTCCGGTTCATGCAAATGGTTGATGGTGTGGATATGCAGGCAGCCACGCTGGGAGTTCCGCTAGGTAATGCCGTAGGTCCTACAGAGCTCGACATACAAAGTGTTGAAATCACCCCAGGCGCCGCATCCGCATTATATGGAATGAACGCGATCAATGGCATGGCCAACCTGCTGACGAGAAATCCTTTCATAACCCAGGGACTTAGTTTCTATCATAAGACAGGTGTTAATCATGTGGAAGGGAAAGACTATTCACCTTCCATTCTTACAGAAACAGCATTGCGGTATGCAAATGCAATAAATGATCACTGGGCATACAAACTAAACGTTGGCTACATGCAGGGCACTGACTGGTTATCGGATACAAGATCGGACCAGAATACGAATAACCTGAAAAGCGCCAATCCAAACTATCCTGAATTAAACGGTACTGGCAATGTTGCTTTTGACGGCTGGAATAAATATGGGGATGATGCGTTGGCGGGATCTAATGTAGTTTCTATTGGAGGCCTTAACATTAACGGGAATGCAAGCCAAAGTATTCGCGTGGCACGTACAGGTTACTGGGAAAGGGACCTTGTGAATCCGAAAGTGGATAACCTGAAATTTGACGGTTCAGTACATTACAAGTTGAACGAAGTGACAGAACTTTCTTATGGTTACCGGGTGGGGAAGATGGATGGTGTTTTTCAAAGAGGGAATAAGATTCAACTCGATAATGTGATAGTACAAAATCACATGTTTCAATTTAAAGGCAATAAGTTTATGTTGCGTGCTTATGTGTCGGAGGAGAATACGGGAGATTCTTATAATGTTAAACCATTGGCCGATAACCTTGATTTATACAGCGGAGGCGCTACAGATAGTAAGACTCCTTCAGGTTGGGGAACAAAGTTTAAAAAGGCATTAAACGAATTCGCGTCTGCGAATGGGGGTGCTCTCACCTCGTCAAATCTTGCTGCCGCAACGCAATACGCAAGAGAACAGGCCGATGCAGGCAGGGTGATACCTGGCACTCCCGAATTCCAGGCGCTTAAAAACACAATCATTAAAATCAATAACTGGGATATTGCATCATCTTCCATTCCCGATGCGCCATCGACAGGAGGTGCTGCATTAGTTCAAAAGAGCCGCCTGTATCACACCGAAACACAATGGGATCTTTCGGGAAAGGTGAAACCTGTTGACCTGCTTGTTGGTGCGGATGTACGTATCTACGAAGTGATTCCTGACGGTAATAATTTTGTTGATTTCTCCCGCCCCATTGCAGAAAGAAATCAACCTTTGAAAGATGGAAGCTTTGGTAAGAATGCTTATTATAAAAAGTACGGAGCCTTTACACAGCTCACGAAGGACTTATTGGAAGAGAAACTAAAAGTTTTTGGATCCATTCGCTTCGATTACAATCCCGAGTTCGCACCAAAATTTACCCCTCGACTCGCCGCTGTTTATACATTGAATCAAAGACATAATTTCAGAATTACCTATCAACAGGGCTATCGTTATCCTTCGCTTTTCGAAGCACTTTCTTATGTGAATAACGGAAGGGTAAAAAGAGTAGGAAGCCTGCCCTATATTAATGAAGGTCTTGGCTACCTTGACAATAGTTATACCCAATCTTCGGTTGTGAATTTTAATGCAGTTGTTGCAGCCGCAGGTAATTCCGACAGTGCTGCACTCGCTAACAGAAATTTATTAACTGTGGCCAATTTGCCAAACGCAAGGCCGGAAGGAATACGCTCTTTTGAAATCGGCTATAAGGCTTTTCTCCTCAATTATAAACTGCTGATTGACATCGATGCTTATATCAATCGCTATGAAGGTTTCCTGGGGCAATTACAGGTGTATGTTCCAAGGGGTGAAACGGTGGGATCAGAGGCTGCGGTGTTGGCTATGTTGGACAGGAATAGGGATGCTATAACCGCTACCCCCACAACAGCGGCGAGCAATGGGCAGGATCGTTACAGGGTTTACACCAATGCTAAAAATCAATATACTAATTACGGTTCATCACTAGCGATTACCTACAATTTTTACAGGAAGTACATTTTATCCGGAAATGTGAATTTAAATAAAATGAAAGGCGGCAATTCCAATGATATTTTTGCTACAGCGTTTAACACACCTTCATGGTCAAGCTATCTTTCCTTTGGCAACCGGGAAGTAGTAAAGAACTTCGGATTTAACCTGGTATGGCGGTGGCAGGATTCATTTCTGTGGGAAAGTCCTTTGGTAACCGGGGGTATTGAAGTCTATAATACACTGGATGCACAGGTGAACCTGCGTATTCCCAAGAACAAAGCAACTCTGAAATTGGGAGCAACGGATCTTCTGAACCATCGATACATACAATATGCCGGAGGTCCTTCTATCGGCGGACTCTATTACTTAACCATTACACTAGAAGGCATATCCAGGTAGATAGACGGGAATGCCGGGTGATTGATCATACGCTATGATTGTGCTTCTCCAAGAAATTTATTATGGTAACAAGAGAGGCATATCATACTTTTAAGCCTTTAATTAATGACCTAGAGGGACCTATCGGTACAAGTATGTTTACTAACTGATTTCAACTTTAAATAAACAATCTGTTAACGACTTACGATTTCTAACTGTCTATCTTCGGAGTGTGAAGAGAATGCTTGCTCCCTTATTTGTACTTGCCATTCTTTCATGGAGCATTCTTCATGTTAATAACACCTTAGTTCAACATGAACAGGCTAATGTAAATCGATCAAAGGGGCATGTAATATCAGGTCCTTCCGTTTTAAAGATCCCGGGCCTTCATCTTCAATTTAGCAATGGCGGTGCGGCACCTAATCAAACGACGAAACCAGGAACTGCTTTCCTGGCAAGCGCAGATGATATAAAGGCGAACTTAGTTGACCAGACAAACCAATCAATTAGTTCTGTAGTCAGGAGCTTTGTACAGCAATACCTTTTCTTCATTTATCCTTCTCATAATTTCTGGTGATTAATATTTCTTCGGCGTTCAGATTCTGAACTCCCACACATCAATTTTATTTAATCATCAAAATTTTTTTATGGCAACTGTAATTACAGCCCTTGTTGTTATTGGTATTCTTGCTGCCGTTGTTGGCCTGCTTGTTTTTATTAACAGGCGAGACATGAAAAAACAAGCAATGAACAATACGGAAGCGAATAAATATTAAATCCATTTCTATTCTACAGTGTAGGTAATCTTCTTTGAATCTTTCGACCCGCGGTAATATGAATAAGCCGGAAAGGTTTTTTATCAACGGTTACCTACACTTATTCTTATATATTCAGTGGATGCCCTTCCTATTCTGTGGACAGTTGTAAACATTTTCATTCATGTATGTGAATTCATGTGAACAAATTGTTCCCTTACCCAACCCGTTGATTTTTACGGTTTAATATTATACCAATGCTCCCAATACCTTTTCCTTCCTCTTAAATCATGTTTTTATTTCCCAGGAGTTCTTAAACTTGTTTTCCTCCTTTGAAATAGAACCACAAATATTCAAATCAAAACAACTAACTGAAATGAGAAGGTATTATAATGTAGTAGAATACGTTGGCATCATTGCTATACTGATACTTTCACTTTACTATTTTTATCTCTTTCTTTAAAGCAACATTCCTGGTAATCTTTTTAAGTATTGGCGATTTTCTACCCATTCAATAATTAAGCCTGATCAGTTATATGGATATTGTTGATAGAGGCAAGTGGTATGTTTACTGCATGTAAGAAGTCACTAAAAAACCTCATTTATGTTTGACCAGGTATTAAATTTAGTTAAAGAGCATTTGGGGAATAATCCACAAGTGACGTCTTCTATTCCACCGGAGCAACAGGAACAGGTAAATAAAGAAGTTGCCACTCATATCACCCAGGGATTAGCGAGCCAGGCACCCCAACAAGGCGGTGTTGGGGGATTGCTTTCCCAATTACAGGCAGGCATTAGTTCAGGTAGCCCGGTAACCAATGCCATAGAAGGAGGACTTATTGGCACTCTCACCAGTAAGTTAGGATTGCCTCCCATGGTGGTAGGCGCCATAGCAGCCAGCCTACCGGGTATCCTGCAAAAGTTTGCACAGAAAGCAAATGACCCCAACGATCACAGCATTACACCCAATGATATTACGCACTCTTTATCCAATTTGGGTGGCGGACTTGGCAACCTCTTTAACAGGAACTAAGAGTTACCTATAAATCATTAAACAATTATCAAAGGCTTTTTATGAAACGCATCTTCTATTATGCCATCGTTATTGTTTGTATTGCCGGGAGCCTGGAGCTCTCGTCCTGCAAAAACAAGAAGGCTGAAACAACTACAGAAACGACAACCCCGATGGACACCGCTTCCACGGCCCCTGTACAAATTGCTCCCGATGATCAATTGACAACAGGGGTGAAGGACGCTACCAAAGATTTTCCGGGGGTCAATGCTACGGTGAGAAATGGAGAAGTTACTCTTACCGGGAACATCAAGCGTGACCGCTTGCCAATGCTTATGCAGTCGCTACACGCCTTGAATCCAAAAAAAATCAATAACAATTTAACCGTAGAACCATAGGAGGTAATTATGAGCTTACAGGATAAATACGCAGAGTTAATAAATACCGCAAAGAGTTCCGGTGTACAGAACCTACAAGTAAGGGAACAGAATAACGTTTTGTATATAGACGGAGCAGCACCCAGTGGTGCAGTGAAAGACAATCTATGGGATATCTATAATAAGATAGATCCGGACTTTCGCGCAGCCGATCTTCTGCTGGATGTAAACGTTTCAGCTCCCACCGGAACCAAAGCACAGGTTGTGACAGAATCTACAAACCTTAACGTACGCAAAGGACCGGGAACTGACCAACCTATTGTTGGAAAGGCAGCCCACAACGAAACAGTAACAGTGTTAAATCAAACTAATAAACAATGGTGGTTGATCAGAACCGATGGTGGTGCAGAAGGGTACGTATACTCACAATACTTAAAGGTTTAGATTCCTAAGTTCTAATATTTCTTTAATCGAAGGAGGAGTAAGAAATACTTACTCCTTTCTTTTTCGCCCCGAAACAATCTGGATAGGTATAGCCTTTTAGAGTTATTACTGGCCATAAGCAGGCATTCCCAAAGAACACTGCCTCGAAAGGGTAAAATACCCGATAACTTTCTAATTCATTGTGCAGTATATCTTTTTCTTCTGTTTCTTTGACAGGCAACCGCTTGAATAATCCATGAGAAGTCTATTCCTGTGAGATTCAGATCAAAAAAAGTGATGATGTTTATTGTTCTCCTGTTTATTGCAGGAGGAACGCTGTTCGTGCAGATGTGTAATCCTAAAAGTGCTGACGGCAAAGAGTATGGGAAGGAAAATAGTTATATAGGAGATCAATCCTGCAAAAGCTGTCATAAGAACGAATACAGCGATTGGTCACACTCCGATCATTTCAAAGCCATGCAGCCGGCTAATGATAGCACGGTGTTGGGCAACTTCAATAGTGTCTCTTATAGTGCAGATGGCATAACTTCCCGTTTCTTCAAAAAGAACGGCAAGTTCTTTATCAATACACAGGGAGAAGACGGTAACAACCACGATTACGAGATTAAATACACCTTTGGTTACTTCCCGCTACAACAATACCTTATTGAGTTTCCTACCGGCAGGATGCAGGTAACTCGCCAGAGTTGGGACAGCAGGGATAAGAAATGGTTTCACCAATATCCAGGTCAGAAGATACCGTCACATGACTGGCTGCACTGGACAGGCAATGCTCAAAACTGGAACACCACCTGTGCGCGTTGCCATAGTACCAACCTGCAAAAGAATTATGACTTTGCTTCTGATAGTTACCATACTACTTTTAGTGTGTTGACCGTAAGTTGTGAAAGCTGTCATGGTCCCGCAAAGCTGCATGTAGATTATGTAAACAGCGCCGCTTATAAAAAGGGAAACAGGGTAAGGGGCTCTTATATGCTGCTGGCAAAGAACAGCGGGCAAACAACAGAGATCAACACCTGCACACCATGTCATGTGCGTGCTGTGGAACTAACACGCCAAACCCCCACCGGCGATGAATTGCTGGATAACTACATTCCGGAGATTCCTTCATCGGAATACTTCTATCCCGACGGGCAGGTGAAAGATGAAGATTATACCTATACATCTTTCCTGCAAAGTAAGATGTATAGCCGTGGTATAAAATGTTCCAACTGTCACAATCCTCATTCAGGAAAGATCCTGTTCACCAATAATACCCTTTGCATGCAATGCCATGCAAAGAAGTACGACGAACCTTCGCATACTTTCCATACTGCGGGGACAGAAGCTTCTTTATGTAAGAACTGCCATATGCCCGGCACATACTATATGGGTAATGACTTCCGGCACGACCATGGACTACGTGTGCCCCGCCCCGATCTATCAGTCAAGTATGGCACTCCGAATGCCTGCAATAAGTGTCACACCAATAAATCAGCAGCATGGGCAGCTGCGTCAGTAAATGAATGGTATGGCCCCAAACGTGCTTACCACTTTTCCGAAGACCTTATCCCGGCTAGTAAAGGAAATGCCGAGAGTGAAACTCATATCCTGCGCCTCTTTAATGATACAGCAACTCCTGCTATCATCAGGGCTACGGCCTTGCACTATTTAAAAGATCATATCACACCTACTGCATCGGAGCTTTTGAAAAGAGGACTCTCAGATAAGGATGCCCAGGTGAGATACCGTTCACTGGTAAGCTTTCAAAGCTTCCCACCCGAGACCTGGATTAACTCCGTTGGTCCGCTGTTGACGGATAGGGTGAGGGCTGTGCGTATTGCTGCAGCCGACCTGCTGATCACCGTACCGTCAAACCAAATTCCGCAGGAATATTATTCCGCGTTCACCAATGCTAAAGCAGAATTGCAGGACTATGTTCTCTTCCAGTCGGACTTTGCAGGAGGTAATATCATGGCAGGCGACTACTACATGAAGCAACAGGATTATTCCAATGCCGAACTGTATTACCTGAGAGGGCTTAAGAAAGATTCAGCACTTAATTATGCACGTTTGAATTTGTCAGTAGTGTATAATGTCACCGGCAGGAATACTGAAGCAGTAAAGACCTTGCAGGAAGCATTGAAGACAGATCCCAAAAATGACAGGATCTATTTCAACCTGGCGCTTGTTTATAATGAAATGAATAATCGTAAAGGCGCTGAGGATTGCCTGGCAAAAGCGGTTGCCCTTCATTCACAGAATCCAAGAGTGTATTACAACTATGGTCTAATGCTGCAGCAGAACGGCAGTATTCAGAAGGCAGTAGCTATGTTTAATAAGGGAATTGAACTTAGTCCACAAGACGGCGACCTTAATTATACCCTGGCCGTTCTTTACCTGCAGAACAATCAGGTAGATAAGGCAAGAGTTATTGCTTCCAATCTTAAGAGATACTATCCTTCTAATCCAAACTATATCGGCTTGTACCGGCAGTTGGGATTGTAGTTTGTTTGTGAACAGAACCTCACCCCTACCCGCCGCCAAAGGAGAGGGAGGTGCCAAAACAAGGCCTGGTCGCCAAATTCGCAAATCCGTTGGTATCGGACGGACAAACGCATACAAGTAGCCATAGTAGCGAGTTTCCCGAGGGCGGTCCTAATGTGGCTATTGTAACTTCCACATTAAACGGGTATGCACCTGCCGGTGTGGGGGTATACTTTTGTTCCATCATATAGCAAGCAATCGTTAGCCGTCCGCTGTTTCCACAGCGGACTT
>JBLNAY010000225.1:0-7369 GCA_050259715.1 Candidatus Dadabacteria bacterium | reverse complement strand
GCAAGATGGAAGAAGTAGTATTGATGCCAAGATTGAGTGACACCATGACCGAAGGTGTAATAGCATCCTGGCATAAGAAGGTGGGTGATGAAGTAAAGAAAGGAGATGTTCTCGCTGACATGGAAACTGGCAAAGCCACAATGGAGCTGGAAAGCTACAAGAATGGAAAGCTTTTATACCAGGGTGCCAAAGAAGGAGAAAAAATCCAGGTGAATGCCCTGCTGTGTATAATAGGTGAAGAAGGGAAAGTGGATGTCCAGGGTATTGTGAATGCAGCAAAGGGCGGAGGCGCCCAACCTGCAGCAGCTCCGCAGAAAGAAGAAGCCCCCCAGGCACAGGGTGCTCCACAAGGACAGGCAGCTCCTGCTGCACCAGCAGCCCCTCAACCCGCAGAGGAAGCAGGTGATGGGAGAATTAAGGCATCCCCATTAGCTAAACGTCTCGCTAAAGAAAAAGGCATTGATCTTTCCCAGGTAACCGGTACCGGTGATGGTGGAAGGATCACCAAGACAGATATTGATAATTACGTTCCTAAAGCCGCTGAACAGCCGCAGGCAGCACCTGTACAAGCTGCTGCACAACCGGTTGTTTCCGGGCAGGAAGGATATAAGGATATCACTGTTTCTCAAATGCGTAAGGTGATTGCCAAGCGCCTGGGTGAGAGTAAATTCGGTGCCCCTCACTTTTATCTCACAATGGAGATCAACATGGACAACGCTATTACTGCAAGAGCAGCCATGAATGAAGTGAGTGATGTAAAGATCTCTTTCAATGACATGATTGTGAAAGCAACAGCCATGGCATTGCGAAAACACCCCGCTGTTAATAGCTCCTGGATGGGGGACTTCATCAGGCAATATCAACACATACATATTGGGGTTGCAGTAGCCATTGAAGATGGTTTGATTGTTCCTGTGGTACGGTTTGCAGACCAGAAGACCTTGAGCCAGATTGCCGCAGAAACAAAAGAGCTTTCCGGCAAGGCCCGCGCAAAGAAACTACAGCCGAATGAGTTTACCGGGAACACTTTCACTATCTCTAACCTGGGTATGATGGACATTGAAGAATTCACAGCCATCATCAACCCACCGGATAGTTCTATAATGGCTGTTGGCAGAATTAAAGAAGTAGTTGTAAAAAAAGGAGATGGTTTTGGAGTAACGAACATTATGAAAATCACCTTAAGCAGTGATCACAGGAGTGTGGATGGAGCAGTGGGTGCAACCTTCCTGCAAACGTTCAAGAAGTACATGGAAAATCCTGTGACTATGCTGGTGTGAGGGGATGATGGATGAGTAATGAGTAATGAGTGATGAGTGATCAGTAGAGAAAAAAAATCTATAAAGAAGCGCCGTGGTAACTTAGTGCGGCGCTTCTATTTGAGATCTTTACCTGCTTATTTCTTTTGAGCGGAATCTATAGCCTTTAATGAATCGATCTTTCTATCTTTTATAGTATCGATCAGTTCCTTTCTTTGATCTGCTATTGAGTCAACTTTATCTTTCTGCTCATTAAGTGCAGAGTCAATTGAGTCTTTCTTATCTGCAGTAGTATCTGCAGCGTTATTGCACGCCATGAAGGATGCTGTAATAATTCCAATCAATAATATCTTTTTCATACTGTTCAATTTTACATTAACTAATAGATTCATTTAGATTGACTTACATCAGCTTCATAGAGTAAATCTGTACCAGGATCGAGTAAAATTTTTATTGCTTTACTTGTAAGCTCGAGCTTTACTTCTGTTTCCCTGTTGTCAATCCACATATTGTGGACTTTTTGTTTCCCATCTGCAGTAGCAATTAGGATACCAAGAGGGAATTGAAAGATGTTTTTCTGTTGCTGATGAATTTTAATCTTCACCTCATCATTATCTGTTTTCCATCTAACGACCAGCTTTGGAAATCCCGGTGTGTATAACCATTGATCGAAGAAAGCTTTTAAATTCTTACCATTAATATTTTCAGCTATTCTTACAAAGTCTCTTGTTTCTGCATTATGTCCTTTGAATTGCTCATAATAGGCTCTTATTATTTTATGAAAGTTGCTGTCACCTACCTGTTGTCGTAACATGTGAAGAACCCAGGCTCCTTTTTCATAACTGTTTGCATTGAGCAAAGACATGAGATTAGTGGTAGAATCAACAACAGCATGGGAAGAACTCTTTGCATACTCCCTTACTTTGTCTCTTTCCTTTTGCAGCCGTTTATTAGCTGCTTCTTTACCATATGAATACTCATAATAAAGGTCAGTGAAGTAAGTAGCAAAACCTTCACTAAGCCACAGGTGCGCAAAACTTTTTTCTGTTGCCATATCACCAAACCACTGGTGAGCAATTTCGTGAACCAAAACATCTTCAGAACTCCTGTCACCTGTTACGGTTTGTTCGGAGTAGAAAATAGCACTGGCATTCTCCATACCACCGAAGATTGTTGTGGACTCAACGTTGGCTAATTTCTCATACGGATATGGAGCTATATAAGAAGAAAAGAATTTCAGTATAGCAGGGGCAACAGCATAATCATAAAAACCCATGGTGCTGTCTTTCTCATAGATCCAGGCACTGACAGGGATGGAAGGAGGGCTGTCCGGAAATACTTTTACTGCAAACCGCGCCACTCCGATGACCATTACTTTTGTTGGCAGTGCTATATCTGTCTTCCAGTGAGTTCGCCGGGTATTACCATTTACAGTTTCTTCTATCTTAACTCCGTTTGAAACTACTTTGTACTCGGCTGGAGCGGTAACAATGAATTCAAAAGTTGCTTTGTCTCCAAGGCTGTCCTTGCAGGGAATCCAATTATGTGCGCGATTAGGCCAATTGTCAGCAAAGAATTTGTTTTCACTAATAATGAGACCATCTTTTGGCGTGCCCATATAGTTTATCTCATAGTGGTGTACTTCACCTTTCTTCGCAGGTTTACTTAAATAAATATTGAGCTTTTCACCGGCTTGAGAGGTCCTTAACTGTTCATTATTTTCTTTAGCAGCATATACCACCATACCTTTCTCACCCTGCAGTGAATTAAAATCAAATTTTACCTGTGAAGCAACTTCTGTAAACAAAACAGTTATTGTTGCCTTACCTGTAATAGCAGTTGATTCATTTGAAAGTCCTATTTCAAACTTATAATGTTGCACATCAAACTGTGAATAACTGACTAATGAGTAAAGACAAAAGAGGAAGGCTATTAATAATTTCATGAAGTACCGCTTAAAAATTATAGTTTATCAAGCATATCGACCACCTTTTCACGGCGAAGGATAACATAGCCTATGCGGTCATTGCTGATGCCTTCTTTTAGCTGGTAGCTGAATTCGAGTTGGTCTTCAGTGACATTCGTTTCAAAATATTTAAAAGAGATATTCGGGAACAATCTTAGCTCTTCCCCGATTTCATACAAATGGGTGGAAAGAATAAACAATGAGTTCTTAATCTTTATTAACCCTTTTACCACAGTAAGAGAACATTTCATTGCATCCTGCACGTTGGTTCCTTTAAACAATTCATCAATAAGCACAAGCCATTTCTTACCATCGTTGATCTTGTATATAGTATTCTTGATTCTCTGTACCTCGTTAAAAAAGTAACTTTCTCCTTTAGCAATATTATCTGATACATTAATATTCGATAACAAACCATCAAATACCGAAAGAGTCATTTGCCTTGCCGGCACTCCCATTCCCAAATGAGCAAGGAAGACAGCTGATCCTACTGCCTTGATTAATGTACTCTTCCCTGCCATGTTTGCACCGGTAAGAAAAAGGAAATTCTGATCTGGTTGCAACTCTATATCATAAGCAACCGGCTTTTGCAAAAGAATATGATAGAGTCCCTTAATATCAAGAGAGGGTTGATCCTGTTCTACAAAGTCGGGAAATTGCATATCGTAAGTCTTCATGGCCATTGCCATAGAGTACCATGCCTCAATACGACTGAAGATTTCGAGCACTTCAAGGGTATCAGATTTATAAGCTTCCTTTAAATGATAACCATAAAAAAGATTTTGCTGAATGCTGAACTTACTTTCATCTTGAGTCTGGGAAAGTTCATCTAAGGGAGTTTGCATTAACACTTTTCGAATCCTCTCTATATAGTACCCGAGATTTGCTGGTAATTGCGTACTAGAAAACAACTCGAGTAACTTTCTAATCCCACGGTAGAAGTCAGCAAAGTGTTTAACTGAAAACTTGATCATTGAATAATCCTGCCCATGAAGCATCTTGTATGCTAGGGCAGAAATTGCATTAGTAGTAGATGGTATTGGATCAAGATTATAATCGAGGAATTTATCCATCATGATCACTGTCCCATTTGTGATCTCTGAAGGCCATTTATCAAGATTCTGGAGTAGTGTTTTAATGATGTTCTGAGTTCCAATAATCCTCTTCTGGTCGTGGTGAGGTTCCATAAAGAAACGCTTCAACCACTCCTTGCCTCCAATAGTGCGGGTAAAGTTCAGTTTATGAAAAATCGAGAATTCTTCCTCCGGGTGGAATACAGAAATATCATTAAAAGTAGTTTTGTCTATTTGCATACTTATCCTGGTGACCTATCGATTAAACTTCAAACGTTTACCTATATTTGATTCAATTACTCTTCCGTTTTCATAAATTAAGGCTCCATTTACAAAAGTGTGCGTGATAGCAGCCGGGAAAGTTTTACCCTCAAAAGGACTCCAGCCACACTTGTAAAGGATGTTTTGCTTTTCTACACGTGTGGATTGACGTAAGTCGACAATGGCAAGATCGGCAAAATAACCTTCCCTTATGTAGCCTCTTTCTGCTATGGAAAAACAGTCTGCAACAGCATGGCTCATCTTCTGAACGATCTTTTCTAAACTTATCTTACCTGCTTTATAATACTGCAACATCAGCAATAAAGAATGTTGTACAAGCGGAATTCCACTGTGCGAAGATTCATAAGTGGCGGTCTTCTCTTCCCAGGTATGCGGGGCGTGATCAGTTGCTATAACATCAAGGCGATCGTCCAACAAAGCTTCCCATAAAGCAGCCTTATTATCCGGCGACTTAATGGCCGGATTACACTTAATAAGGTTTCGTAGCGTCTCATAGTCTTCACTTGTGAAATGTAAATGGTGAACACAAACTTCAGCAGTGATCCTCTTTTCCTTCAGGGGCAGCATATTGCTGAACAGTTGGAGCTCTTTGGCGGTGGATATATGCAATATGTGCAGACGGGTATTGTTACGTTGTGCTAACTGAACTGCTTTAAAGGAAGATTCAAAGCACGCCTCGACATTCCTGATTACAGGATGATCTGCTGGCTGCAGTGTACCTTTTTCTTCTTTTAATTTCTTAAAGTTCTGTTTGATTATGTCTTCTTCTTCACAGTGAGTGGCGATCAGCAATTCGCTTTCTCTAAAAATTTTATCTAAGGATAGATAATTATCAACAAGCATGTTACCTGTTGAAGAACCCATAAATATTTTGATACCACATACTTCAGATTTAACATCGTTCATCTTCAGCACTTCATCTGCATTGTCATTTGATGTACCCATGAAGAAGGAATAATTCGCGAGAGAGCTATTAGCAGCTATTTCGTACTTCTGATCAAGAAGTTCTTTAGTTAGTGCCGGAGGTAGTGTATTCGGCATTTCCATAAAAGAAGTAACTCCACCTGCTACTGCTGCCATAGATTCGGATCGAATAGTTCCTTTATGTGTTAATCCTGGTTCACGGAAGTGAACCTGGTCATCTATAGCACCTGGAAGTAAATATTTACCCTCACCATTTATTTCATTCACATTTATGGAAACAGTTATGGACGGAGCAATTTTTTCAATCCGTTCACCAGCAACAAGAACATCAGCACTTTGGATACTACCTTCGTTGACTATACTTATATTCTTTAACAGGTATTTTTGCATCTTTTATTTAAACCAGCTTGCATGCAATTTAAAGAAACCATTGTAAGGCTACTCTTATTAGTTGTTCCTTTTTCTGTTCATTCCCAAACAACCTATATTCCAATACAAGCAAAGGAAAACATATTGATTGACAGGCTGGAGATCAAAGCGCAAACAGACAGCATTCTAAACTTTTCTAAAACTCGCCCCTATAGCCGAATGTTGTTCATCCCTGAAATACAACAAATCGATTCAACTGTGTCGCTTTCGAGGGTAGACGAATATAACCTGCGAAATGCAGTATTAAACAATATAGAATACGCGAATGGAGAAACATCAGGCTATTTAAGCCTTAAGCCCTTTCTCAAGAGCTTTTATATTACCCCGGCTAATTTTTACCAGGTTAATACGAAAGACTTCTTCTTCACAATCAACCCGGTTTTTCAATATATTGTAGCAAAAGAAGACAACAACAGTCAGCACTTGTTTTTGAACACAAGAGGCATTAGCCTTCGTGGTCGTATTGGGAATAAAATTGGTTTTTCTGCCTACGTTACAGATAACCAGGAAAGAGATCCTCTGTATGTTCAGGATTTGGTGAGAGAAAGACAAGCTGTACCCGGCGAAGGGTATTATAAAGATTTCAAGGGTACAGGATACGACTATTTCGATGCAAAGGGTTACATAACAACGAAAGCAACTAAATATATAGACCTCGTTTTTGGCTACGATAAGAACTTTATTGGGAATGGCTATCGCAGCTTATTCTTAAGTGATTTCTCAAACAGTGCTTTGTTCTTTAAAATAAATACCCGGATCTGGAGATTTAATTACCAGAACCTATTTATGGAACTGGTTCCAACTGAAAGAGAGCCAAACATCGGCGATAAGTATGTGGGACATAAATATGCCGCTCTTCATCACCTCGACATTGGATTAACAAAGTGGCTGAATGTTGGACTGTTTGAAGCGATAGTATTTGGTCGTAAGAACCATTTTGAATTTGGCTATCTGAACCCTGTTATTTTTTATCGCTCAATTGAAAGGGAAAATGGCAGTTTTGATAATTCATTGGCGGGCATGGATGCAAAGGCCAATATTGCCCATCACCTGCAATTGTACGGTCAGCTCCTTTTGGATGAATTCAGTTTACATGAGCTTAAGAAAAAATGGTGGGGCAACAAGTATGGAATTCAAATGGGAGCTAAATATGTGGATGCCCTATCTGTCAGCAATCTTGATCTTCAGTTGGAATGGAACATTGTTCGTCCATTTACATACTCACATAATGACTCGGTATCGAGTTACACACATAACAATCAACCTCTTGCCCATCCATTGGGAGCTAACTTTAGTGAAATTATTGCCATTGCGCGATATCAACCTGCTCCCAAATGGATGATGGAGGCTAAGATGATCCACTATTTGCAGGGGAGAGACACAGGAAGTACAACCTTTGGCAGTAACATCTTCCTTCCCGACCTTGCCTCATACCG
>JBLNAY010000224.1:0-3084 GCA_050259715.1 Candidatus Dadabacteria bacterium | reverse complement strand
TTTTGTTTGTTGTGGCCTGCCGTTCATTTTTATCGAAGTCACCTTCTCATAACCTATTTCGTCGGGCTTCATAGTAAGGATGTAATCCCGCACTCTTCCATCCCAATCGAGGTCATCGTTTCCATTTGTGTCTTTACCAATCACAATGGTGCCTTGTCTTCTGCTGCGGACGTCCATCATACTATTTGGCTGGAAAGCATTCTGATATAAATGAAAAAATACCCGCTTTAAAGTGTCCGGCGAATTATTCCAATAATCCAGTTTAGTTGTCGCGGTATACTGGTTGGTTGTCACATTCATATCCACTTTCATGGTGTACTTAACACGTTGTTGCCAACGATCCGGCTGTGCTGAGATAGAAAGAATGTTTATAAACAGAAGACAGATCAACAAAAAGTTCTTCATCAATAATTTTCAAAAGGTTTAATTCAGAAGTTTATTTATAACAGGAAGAGCAAAATAGTCAACAATCGATTACAATTAATCATTGCAGTAAAAAAGCCCCGTAAAGGGGGCTCACTATATAATAATCTTAACTTTTCTTCTTCTTCAACTGGAAGGCTCTCGAGATGTTGAAGCCTACTTCGATATCTCCTTTTCCCCAGTCACTTGTAGTTTCGGAAATAAAAGCTCTTTCATTCATACCCATTGCATTTGTAAGATGCAGTTGAAAGACGTGGCCACCTGTTTCAATATCAAAACCGATCGAAAGAGGATTTTTTAAATTCTTGTTCGCATCCTGGTTTATTACATAAAAGTAATCCGCATTGATGGACACTCTTTTGCTTATCTTGATTCGGCCGCCAATTCCACCGGCAAACAGATCATTAGCATCAGCAGTGGTTTCGGTAAGGTTCCTGTGCACCATGATGGGGGAAAGTTGAAGTGTGAATGCTTCCGTAAACTTCCTTCCGATGATAGCCTGGGCATAATAACTCAAACGGTCAGTGGCATAATGGTTAATGCCATCTGTCCATTTAGCAGTCCGATAAGTTATACCTGGGATAAGAACAAAAGAAAAAGGCATCGAACGTGGCCCTGTTGATTGTTGTATCAACCGGTATTTAATAAAACCATCCAACTCCTTGTTGTAGGTACTGCGTCCTATACCCATCGTAAGATTGTTCATAATACCATAATCCAATCCCAATCTTATGTTCGCCGGTCCATCTAATCCAAAGAACTCATACAAGCCTCCATTGATCTTTCCAAACCGGTGAAGAATTCTGAAGTCAAGCACTCCGGGACGTAGCATTTCCATGCTGTGCGACATAATGACTCTCGATGATTTGAATGCATTATACACATACTCCTTCTTAACAGAATCGGCACCCAACTGCTTCAGTAAATCTTCATCCTGCCCATAGGAATGAGTTGATAGTACGAAAGCAAATACTAACAGGAAGCAGGGATTTTGGGCTCTCATTTTTTATGCTTTTAATGGATCCAGTTTGCAATCAACATTAATCCTGATTGTATTGGAAACCTTATCCTTTACTATTGATGGGATTGATATGTTGTAATCTGAAAGGGAAATAGTAAAACTTGAATTCGCTTGCAGTCCGGCACCATCCACCTTGATTATGCCTGTTGTTTCCACATCGCGGCTGACCCCGTGAATGGTAAGCTTTCCTTTGACCTTCGCTGTATAAGTCCCGGGCTTGCTGTAATTGATATCACTATTGTTGGTGATAACACCTTTGAATTCTCCTTTTGGATACTTATCACTCTCCACATAGTTTTCATTAAAATGTTCCTGCATCAGTTGCTTCTCAAATTCAAAACCTTTCATTTGTACAGCGAACTGTATGGCTCCGGTCTGAGCATCTAAAACGGCCGTAACGGTTCTGTTCACCGCCTGGTTATCTTCAATAGCTGCTTTCGAAATAAAGTGAATCTTACCTGTTTTGGTGAAATACCTGGCCTGTGCAAAACTCATAGATGTAGCCAGTAGAAATACTAATAATAAGAAATGCTGTCTCTTCATTGTTTTCTGTTTAGTATAGATTATATTATTTACTTTTTAATTCCGGCACTCTTTAATTCAACCGTTGAGCCAAGGCTTGATAATAAATCGTCACCTTCTGCCTTCCTATAGCCGCTGAAGGTGCCTTGTAAAGTAGCAAGCTTCCCTGCTTGTAAACTGCTTAGATCTTCAATGTGCCTCTTGTCAATACCCGCTACCACTTCTGAAGCACTTCCATCTTCACCCAATACAACAGCTCCCGAAGTATCAACCCTCTTAACATTACCTGTAACCGCTATTATTTTATCAGCATACTTTCGGTTGCTGGCGGAAGAATCACTTTCAAAACCATTAAGCAATGTTTTCACGTCAACAACAAAATCCGGTTTCCTTTTCACTACATCATCCGGTTTCTTCGTGTACTGGTATACTCCAAAGCCAACTCCTCCAAGGATTACAAGAATAACGACAAGAATTATTACCTTCTTTGTGCTCATATATAATGCTGGTGATTATACCAAAACTATAAACAACATTTCACCGGTTCACCATTATGACACTAATACTCTGCTAAAGTTTATTGCGGTGTATTGGTGTCGATCCATGCTTTAATCTTATTAATATCACACTGGCTCATTTTATTGCTACCCTGCGGCATGGCTACATACCCCGGTAAATGATTAATAGAACCCCATAAACGTCCATCCGACACTTTATTTTTAACTGCAGCATAACTATTCAACACAAATCCTCCACTGGGGTTATTACCACTATGACAATTATTACATCCATTCCTGTTCATTATTTCTGCTACCGTAACTGAATATGTCACATTGGTCACAACGCAGGTAACTGACGGATAGATCTCTGACGCATGATCGTAATAACAGCTATTCAAAAGGGCTGCTATAATGATAACAACCATCATTGACCCCAGCTTTCGGTAACGGATTGCTCTCTCCATTCTTTTATCTTGTGCCATTGATATTTACTTTTACAAATACGTTTTTTAATCCTTAGCGGTTGCTTATAAAAAATATTTTGGGATCAATGATATTGGATCTTAGTTGTTCAATGCCCCTGCCGCTATCCACTTACTGAATTGTTTCAACTCGCAA
>JBLNAY010000223.1:0-6569 GCA_050259715.1 Candidatus Dadabacteria bacterium | reverse complement strand
TCTTCGTAGCTACTTCCGGTTGATCCGTATCCTTCATTGTAGCTACTCCTATATCCTCTCTGTCCCATGTTACTGCTACCCGTATTGCTGTAGCGGTTCATATCTTCCCTGTAATCATCATTATAGCCACCCCAACCCTGGTAGTTATTGCCATAGTTGGTTTTCATTTTTCTATCTCCTGATTCCCTGTCCATTCTCCTGTTATATTCGTTTCTGCTCTTCATGCTATTACCATAACTGCCTTCCTGGTTATACTTCGAATAGCCGCCGGAATTATAATCGGTACCATACTCACCCCTATTGCCATAAGTACCGGATGAGCCGAGGTTGGTATCTTCATAGTCCCGATCGTTATAACTCCTGTTCTCATCATTATCCGGCATATAATTTACACGGTTGTAATCGTCACGGTCAGCTGAACTATATTGTTCATCGTACCGTGGATCCCGCCCCCGGTATTGCTGGTTAAAACGATTGCGGTTTTCCTTCCATTCCTCGTTGGATTGGTTGTATGAATTATCTCTTTTACGATTTTTCTCCATAGTATCTTATTTTATAAGTGAAAAAATTAGATTCTAATACATAACTAATTGCACCGCATTATGCCGGAAATTGTATGCCAGATAGTACTACAGCCGCGGGCGCTATCAATAATTTTATCATTGAATTTCAATTTGTTACTTGCATTAATCCAATGGCCTTCGAAAGAAATGTACAATAACACCAACCTGTACCTGCAACAGAGTTTATCAATTCGTCCTGCAATCTTGTATAGAGGGTGATCACAATTGAGTCGTTGTTGACATGCAGTTGATATGCTGTTGAGACGGAATTAATAGTGTGCTAACTGCATGTCAACTGCGTGTCAACAGTGTGTCAACTGCGTGTGAGGAGCTAGCTGCTTATCTACTATAATTATGGAATCCGTTTGAATTTGCATCTTAACAGGATATCATAAACGGGTATACTATTTAATTGAACTTGTGAACGGGTAAGTATAGACTATTATAATTATGCTAAAAATTATAAGCGGTTTAAATATAGAAGATTGAATTTCTACGTTTGTATTCAAATCCGCAAGGATGTTTAACCGAACTGCATGAGAATATTACTCTCCCTCCTGCTATTAACCTGCCTAACCTTGCAGGTTGTTGCCCAGCAAACTGAATTGAAAGGATATGTTACTGATACATTGGAAAAGAAGCGGCTCCGAAATGCTGTAGTATCCCTGGTGCGTGAAAAAGACTCCATTCTATATACATTTATGCGAACGGATGTAAATGGAGCGTTTCATTTTAACCCCGTTCAGCCCGGACGATATAACCTGCTTGTAACTTACCCGGGATTTGCTGACTTCTTTGATAAGGTGGAGATCAAAGCAGGGGAGGTGAACAATGTAGGATCCATTCCTCTTTCATTAAAATCGCGTATTCTCGAAACAGTTATCCTCAGGAGTGCAGGTGCCATACGAGTGAAAGGTGATACAACAGAATTTGTCGCCGATAGCTTTAAGGTGCGGGAAGGTGCTACGGTGGAGGAACTATTAAAGAAGCTTCCCGGCTTCCAGGTAAATAGTAAAGGAGAGATAACCGCGCAAGGTCAGCGTGTGGGGAAGGTGCTGGTGGATGGGGAAGAGTTTTTCGGCGATGATCCTACTATGGCGACACAGAATATCTCTGCTAAATCAGTGGATAAGGTCCAGGTTTTTGACACTAAAACAGAGCGGCAGCAGATAACAGGCATTTCTACAGGCACAGAAGGAAAAACGGTGAACATTAAATTGAAAGAAGACGCCAAGAAAGGAGGCTTTGGGAAAATGCATGTGGCCAGCGATTTCTCAAAATACGTTGATGCTAAAGCCTTGTATAATCGCTTTGTAGGAAGCAGGAAGCTTTCTGCTTATGGAACAAAAAGTAACATTTCTACCGGCAGCCTTAACTGGGATGAAAGAGATAAGTTGGGTATAGAGAATGATTTTGAATATGATGAAATGAACGGCTATTACATCAGTTTTTCAAGCGGAGATGAATTTAGTCAATATGGCCTGCGGGGACTGCCACATTCCTATTCGGCAGGTGGTTTATACAGTAACAAATGGAATGGGGGAAAGAATAATTTGAATACTTCTTACCGCTATAACAGGCTGGCGACTGAAAATGATGCTTCCACTCTTACTCAGAATATATTAACTGGGAGTATCACCTACAGGAATAAATACCAGAAAACGCAGGGACTCAATGAACAAAATGCGGTAAATGGTAAATATGAATGGAAGATAGATTCATTAGCCAGTATCAAGTTTGCCACTGCAGGAACACGTAAAACCACCAATTTAAACAGTGATGGGTATAGTGAGTTTTTAAATGCTGACCGGTCATTCATTAATAACAGCAAACAACTTATAAACAATGCAACTACCCGCCTGCAGAACGATAACCAGTTGACCTACCGGCAGCAGTTCCGTAAAGCCAATCGTTTACTGATGGCTACTTTACGCTTTGGTATCACGGACGATCAGCAGGATGCATTCATTAAAACCAATACACAGTTTTATAAAAATAACCTGGTGGACTCTATAGACATTGCCGACCAGGAGAAGAAGATTAATGGAGAGTCCCGCACCCTGGGAACTAAAATAACTTATAATGAACCAGTGGGTTTAAAATGGAATGTAGTTCTTGATTATAGCTTCAACAAGAACAACTCTTATTCTAATCGCTCCACTTTTAGCAGGGGAATTAACGGTAAGTATGAAGACCTTGATGAACAATACAGTAATAATTTCAATGTCAATGCTGATTCTCACACGGGAATGGCCACACTGAGGTTTATGGATAAGAAACTAAAGATGTCGTTTGCCTCTGGTCTGTCTGCTATTAAATTAAATCTTTTGAACGCAGATAGCAATAAGCGCAATACTTACAACTTCTTAAATGTTACACCCCAGGCAAGTTTGGCATATACTATCAAGCCACAGCAAACCATTTCGTTTAATTATCGCGGCAGCACACGGCAGCCTACTATTGACCAATTGCAACCCATTAGGGAGAATACAGATCGCCTGAACATTTTCATAGGGAACCCTCAGTTGAAAGTCGCTTTTAATCACTCGTTCGGTCTTAATTACAATAGCTTCCAGACCATAAAGCAGCGTTATATCTTTTTAAATTTCGGATACAATATTCCTGTAAATCAAATTGTGTTTTACAATTCCTTAGATGTGAGCAGGGGAAAACAAACCTATATGCCTGTGAATGTAAATGGGAGCCGTAATTACTACATCTATTCTAATTATTTCAAAAGAAGAGGTAATAAGAAATTAAACTATGGTGCCTTTGTAAATGCAAATGGTGGCACAAACATCAATTTTGTAAATGGACAACGGAATTCCACCAATTTCTTTAACTCTGATCTGAATATTAATTTAGGATACGATAATGAGAACAAGTTTAATTTTAGTGTAGGTCCGCAAGTTGGTTATAATAGTTCACGTTCCAGCTTACAGAATAGTTACAATACCAATTACTGGAATTATGGTGGTCAAATTCGGGGTTGGGTGGCACTACCTGGCAAAATTGAAGTAAACACAGATTGTAATTTGAGTCTCCGTCAACATATTGCGGCGTTCAGTGCGAACCCCAACCAGGTAAACTGGAATGCAGAGATCTCGCGTAAAGTTCTCAAGGATAACTCTGGTAAGATTTATTTCCTTGTATCTGATCTTCTACAACAGAATAAAGGTTTCAACAGAAACATCCAGAGCAATTTTATTTCTGAAGATCGATATTCAAGAGTAGGTAGATACTTCCTTTTGAAACTCGAATGGTCATTTACTAAAATGGGACAAAACAAATAATATGAAAAACATTGTTGTTGTACTTATCTGTTTGGCTTTTCTGCAATCAAATGCGCAGCCCATTTTTCATAAGACGGTCAAGATAGAATTTGAAAAAACCGTATACGTAAGACAGTTGTACAAATCGTGGGAACCTGAATGGTACGAGATGATCAAAGACCGTTTACCTGAAACAGCGCTGACCTATTTTGATTTTATTGGTGATACCAGTCGTTCCGTTTATAAACCGGGGAGAGAAGTTCGATATGACCCCCGGAGTCCCTACCAGGGCTTGGCAGACAAGAATATAGTTTATACCGACTACAGTTCGGCAACATATACAAGCCAGAAACCTGTTTTTGATGAAACATTCCTGGTACAGGACAGCTTGCTGAATATTAAATGGAAGCTTACAAATGACATAAGAACGATAGCAGGTTTTGAATGTAGAAAAGCTGTCGGATTGATTGATGACTCTATTGCAGTATTTGCTTTTTATACAGACGAAATTTTAATCCAAGGTGGGCCGGAAACTGCACATGGATTGCCGGGAATGATACTTGGGCTGGGCATGCCCCGGATCCATACAACATGGTTCGCCACCCGTATTGAGGTAAACGGGGTGAATCTCACAGAAGTAGTTCCAGCAAAGAAAGGCAGGAAGGTTGACCGGAAAGCCATGATCAACTCATTGGATAAAGTGCTTCATAATTGGGGTGATTATGGAAAGTACATGATGTGGAATTTCATGATCTAAGCGTAGAACCAGGTTATTTATTATGAAACTATAAAGCCATCCGGGTGGGATGGCTTTGTTGATTTCTGGTTTGAAATGTACAACAGAACAAAAGTAATGCATCTCAACTATTAATCTCGTGCTTAATTATGTCGTCCTGATTCCTGTGTTAGTTGAACCAGCAACTGCTAACCCAGTTCAGCGGTCATGGCATGTTGTTTGAACATTTATAAGAAAATGCAATAAAATGGCAGACAGAGAAAGAAAAACAGAAAGAAAAGTTTACCATGTAGTTCCAAATGCTTCTGCAGAGCGCTGGGTGGTATCACAGGAAAATGCTGAGTTCAGGAGGGAATTCGACACCAAAGAAGATGCTGTGGAGTTTGCCAAAGAACGGGCAAAAGCAGCTGAACTTGGTCAAATAAAGGTTCATCGCCATGACGGAAACATGGAATATGAAAATACGTATGGAGATGATCCTTCCAGATCCCCTAGTTAGGTATTATCATGCAATTGTAAAACTTTCATTGTGGATGCTCCGCCTGTTAGGCTGCTATTTTAATTACGGCTGATTGGCTATAAGACAAGCATATTGTGTCCAAGATTGTATTTATGCACTCTGGCCGAAAGCCTGTGGTAAAAACATAACGATAATTCCAGCCCTGGAAAGGCAAAACCATTGAGCTTTATTCAATAATGATTCACATTTAATTCTGTAATTCACCACGAGTTATCTTTACCAAACAGCAACTTGTCTTAATTCTTACAAGATTGTCCACCATCTATGAAAAGTATTTTTAAACGAAGTGTTCCAATTCTGATCCTGGCTATTCTACTCGCTTCATGCAGCCAGTCCTTAGTAAAAGCAGGCAATAAGAAAATCAGTTATATGGGCAGAATTGATGTGAAGAAAGACTCTGCCCTGTTTTACTGGCCGGGGTCTTCGGCCACTATTAACTTTAAAGGCACAGGCGTAAAGACAACCACGAAATCTTTGCGCGAAAAAGCTTACTTCTATGCTATAGTTGATGGTGATAGTACAAAGCCTTTTAAGTTCGGAACTGATAGTTCAATGCAAACAGTTACACTCGCATCTGGCCTTAGCTATGGAGAACATTCCCTACAACTTTTTAAACTCTCCAACAATACCTCGGAGAATATATTATATGGCTTTGAATTGCAGGGGAAATCAAAGGTTCTAAAAAAGGATAGATTACCGATACGAAAGATAGAGTTTTATGGTAATTCCATTACTGCCGGTCATGGCGTTGATGTTCCTAAAGGCATGGCTGATTCAGGGTTACCTGAGTATTTCAATAACTACTATACATATGCTTCGTTGACAGCGCGTCACTACAATGCTCAATATTCATGTATTGCGCGAAGTGGAATTGGTATTATGATCAGTTGGTTCCCCGAGATCATGCCGGAGATTTACAACCGGCTGGATCCAATGGATTCAACGAGTAAATGGGATTTCAACAAGTACACACCGGATGTTGTTGTGATCAATCTTTTTCAGAATGATTACTGGTTAACCAACAATCCAAATCATCCGCAGTTTAAAGTAAGATTTGGAACAATAAAACCTACCGAGGAATTTATTATTAACTCTTATAGGAACTTTGTTTCAATGATAAGAGCGAAGTACCCTCAGTCAGATATCATTTGCGCTTTAGGAAACATGAATGCAACAGAATCAGGATCAAAGTGGCCCGGCTATATTGAACAGGCAATTGCACGTTTGCACGACAACAAAATTCATTCTGTATTCTTTCCCTATAAGAACACAACGGGACATCCAAAAAGAAATGAACAAAAAGATATGGCCGATCAGTTGATTGATTTTATTGACAAGAACATCAGGTGGTAGTTCCTGGCAAGCGAATTTGAGGAAGTTGTCATCTATTTTCAATGTAACGTTTCAATAACTTCTGTATGGCTTATGCATGGACTTTGTATGGAGTCTGCATGGACAAACTCCATGGTAAGTCCATG
>JBLNAY010000222.1:0-9748 GCA_050259715.1 Candidatus Dadabacteria bacterium | reverse complement strand
TAACTGTAATGAAATTAAAACTGATAGATTTTCTTATTATCATCCTATACCTGGTCTCTATGGTGATGATTGGATGGTTTTTAAGAAAGAAGGCAAGGCAAAATAAAGAAAGCTACCTGTTAGGTGGAAAGCGATTGCCCTGGTACCTGCTTGGATTAAGTGATGCTTCTGATATGTTTGATATCAGTGGAACGATGTGGATGGTATCACTGGCTTTTGTTTACGGTTTGAAAAGTATCTGGATCCCCTGGTTATGGCCTGTATTCAACCAGGTCTTTAACATGATGTTCCTGGCTAAATGGTTAAGAAGGTCTAATGCTACTACAGGAGCAGAATGGTTAGCAACCCGCTTCGGGTTGAAAGGAAAAGGAGTGACCGGATCTCACAACATTGTTGTGGTATTTGCTATTATAGGTTGCCTCGGCTTTCTGGCTTATGGCTTTATTGGACTGGGGAAATTCATCGAGATATTCGTTCCATGGAACCTGGTTCAACCCTATATTCCTTTTAATGTTTCACCTGCCTATGTAGCTCATTTCTACGGTATTGTATTCACGTTGTTTGCCATGTTCTATTCCATTCTTGGTGGCATGCACAGTATTGTATTGGGTGACCTGATAAAGTATGCTGTGATGACAGTTGGATGTATTTCAATTGGCATAATTGCCATGATTCACTTACATGGCAGCTCTGTACATGTGCCGGCAGGATGGTCCGATCCGTTCTTTGGCTGGAAGCTAAACCTGGACTGGACAGGAATTGTTAATGATGCGAATAAGAAGATTCAGGATGATGGTTATAGCCTATTTGGTCTATTCTTTATGATGATGTTGTTTAAAGGTTTTTTTGCTGCATTAGCAGGACCTGCCCCTAACTATGACATGCAAAAGATCTTGTCTACAAGATCACCAAAGGAAGCCTCCAAAATGACCGGATTTGTTTCTATTGTTCTGTTACCAATCCGCTATTCAATGGTCATAGGATTGACGGTTTTGGGCTTACTGTATTACCATAATCTGAACTTATCAAATGGCACAGGGGGAACTGACTTCGAAAGAGTGTTGCCGGCAACAATCAATAATTTCTTACCTGTTGGCATCTTAGGACTGGTTCTTACCGGTTTATTGGGAGCCTTTATGGGAACATTTTCCGGGACTGTAAATGCTGCACAGGCATATATTGTTAATGATATTTACCTCAAATATCTAAATCCAAATGCCTCGACTAAGAAGATTATCTCAATGAATTACATCACAGGTGTGATCGTAGTGGGCATAGGTGTCACCCTGGGGTTCTTTACAAAAGATGTGAATAGTATTTTACAATGGATCGTTTCGGGTTTATATGGGGGCTATATAGCTGCCAACGTTCTTAAGTGGTACTGGTGGCGCTTCAATGCCAATGGTTTCTTCTTTGGGATGCTTACGGGAATTGCCGGAGCCCTCGTCTTTTCACGTTTATTCTCAGGTATCGAATACCTGTATTATTTCCCATTATTATTCCTCATTTCCATTATAGGCTGCCTGGTAGGAACGTTCACGGCACCACCAACAGATGCCACTATTTTAAACAAGTTTTATAAGTCGGTAAGACCATGGGGGTTTTGGAAGCCTGTGCATGAAAAAGTGATAACGGAAGATCCTTCATTTGTGCCCAATAAAAGATTCAGGTTAGATATGTTCAATGTTGTACTAGGTATCATTGCACAGCTATGCCTGACTATTCTACCAATGTACTTAATCCTTTGGATGAAATTGCCCTTAATGGTAACTGTAATAATCCTGTTTATAATTATTGTGATTTTGAAAAAAACATGGTGGAACAAACTGGAGAATTAGTTTAACTATGGCAAAGACCATTTTAAAGAGAAGTTATGAAAGCAAGTTTTAAAAAGCGTTTACATGTACTGCAGCAGCAACAAGCTGAATTATTCAATATTCGAAATCAGAAACAGGAAATAGGTAATGGCATCTACGATCGTTATCTACACCCGGTGCTGACTGCAGAACATACACCTTTATTCTGGAGATATGATCTGAATATGGATACTAACCCATACCTGATGCAACGTTTTGGTATCAATGCAGTATTCAATTCAGGTGCAATAAAATGGGATGACAAGTATGTTTTGGTTGCCCGTGTTGAAGGAGCGGATAGAAAGTCATTTTTTGCTATAGCTGAAAGCCCTAATGGTATTGATCAATTCCGCTTCCGTGATTACCCGGTTGTACTGCCTCAAACAGAAGTTCCTGATACCAATGTTTATGACATGCGGCTGGTGCAACATGAAGATGGCTGGGTTTATGGGTTGTTCTGTACAGAAAGGAGAGACCCTGCCGCTGGTGCTGATGATCAGTCTTCCGCAATAGCCCAATGTGGCATTGTGAGAACAAAGGATCTGCACAACTGGGAACGTCTTGCAGATCTTAAAACAAGTTCTCCCCAGCAGCGTAATGTTGTACTTCACCCTGAATTTGTAAATGGCCGGTATGCGTTTTACACGCGCCCGCAGGATGGATTTATCACCACAGGTAAAGGTGGTGGAATTGGTTTTGGCTTGAGCGACTGCATTGAATGTGCTACAATAACGAAAGAGGTTGTTATCGATCCTAAAGTTTATCATACTGTTTATGAGTTAAAAAATGGATTAGGGCCTGCTCCAATTAAAACGGAAGAAGGCTGGCTTCATCTTGCCCATGGTGTTCGAAATACGGCTGCTGGTTTGCGTTATACTCTTTACCTGTTTATGACAGCGTTAGATGATCTGGCAAAGGTGATATATAAACCTGCCGGTTACTTTATGGCACCGGAAGGTGATGAAAGAGTAGGTGATGTTTCCAATGTAGTATTCAGTAATGGATGGATAACAGATGATGATGGAACTGTTTACATATATTATGCTTCTTCAGACACACGTCAGCACGTGGCAACAACCACTATCGCCAGATTATTGGATTATGTGAAGAATACAGCAGAAGATGGATTAACATCAGCCAATTCGGTAAATACGTTATGTGAAATAATCAGGCACAACAAAAAAGTTACAGAAGGGTTATCAAACAACTTCTCCCATGTTCATTGAACAGTGCATATGATCAAATGAAAACGGAGTTAATAAAATACAAAGCAGAATTAGAAAACGAATTAAATAGTATTCTCTCGTATTGGATGAAATATACTCCGGACCAAGTGAATGGAGGTTTCATCGGCAAAATTGATCATCAGAATAGAAAAGATGAAAAGGCTCCGAAAGGATCTGTATTGAACAGCAGAATACTATGGAGCTTTTCTTCCGCATATAATCTCACTGGTAATCAGCAATACCTGGATGTTGCCAACAGGGCATATGAATACCTGGCAAGTCATTTTATTGACAAGGAATTCGGAGGTGTCTACTGGACCGTTGATTATAAAGGGAGACCTCTTGATACAAAAAACCAGGTGTACGCTTTGTCTTTTGCTGTGTATGCTTTATCCGAATACCATAAGTCCACTTCAAATGAAGCAGCAAAAGACCTGGCAATAAAAATTTATCAGAAGATAGTTGAGCATAGTTATGAGAAAAGGTATGGCGGTTATATAGAGGCCCTGACAAAGGATTGGAAAGAAATGAAGGACCTGAGATTAAGTGGGAAGGATGCAAATGAGCGGAAATCAATGAATACTCATTTGCATGTGCTGGAAGCTTTTACAAATCTGTATCGTATCTGGCCACAGGACGTGCTCAGGCAGCAACTGCATGAATTGGTTCAATTGTTCCTTAAATACATCATATCAGGTGATAACCACCACCTATTGTTGTTTTTTGATGACAGGTGGAACCCAAAGTCGAAGTTGATCTCTTATGGTCATGATATAGAAGCCGCATGGTTGCTGCACGAAGCAACTGAACTATTGAATAATAGTTTATTGTCAATGGAGGTACAAAACAAGTCTCCGTTGTTAATTGAGGCTGCAGCAAGGGGATTAGATAGAGATGGAGGGCTTTGGTATGAATATGATCCTGCAAATAGAAAACTGGTAAGGGAGAAACATTCCTGGCCGCAGGCAGAAGCGATGGTTGGCTTTTTTCATGGATGGGAAATTACAGGCTTAAAAAAATACTTTGATCAGTCGGTAAAGAGTTGGGCTTTTATAAAAAACCATATTAAGGATTCAGACTTTGGAGAATGGAATTGGGGAGTATATGAAGATTACTCTCCAATGGCAAAAGAAGACAAAGTTGGTATTTGGAAGTGTCCGTACCATAACAGCCGTGCATGTATTGAATTGATCCGCCGAATATCCAAAAGGCTTGAAGAATTACAATCAATGAAAACAAAACTTCCTGATAAATGTCAGTAGTATACTTTAGATTTTGTATTTTAATTTTACTCTTTGTGCAGATAAATTTAAATGCCCAGCCTCTTGGTATTTTCCAGGCTCATAAAGATATTGGTGCTGTTTTACATCCAGGTTCCATAACTTTTAATAAAAGTTCTGGTGACTATATTTTAACTGGTTCAGGAGCCAACATCTGGAATAATAACGACCAGTTTCATTATGCCTGGAGAAAGCTTAAAGGCGATTTTATTCTACAGGCGAGGGTAAGCTTTGCCGGGAAAGGACAGGATCCACACCGTAAGTTAGGCTGGATGATACGCCACTCACTGGATACGAATTCATCCTCTGTTAATGCAACTATACACGGGGATGGATTGACATCCCTGCAATTCCGTAGAACTGCTAACGGTACAATGGAAGAGAAAAGATTTGACTTAAAAAGCCCCGATATTATTCAGTTGGAAAGAAGAGGTAATTTGTACATCATGTCAGTTGCATCAGAGGGGCAAAGTTATATTACCCAGGAAGTTGCTGACATCAATTTTGGTGAGGAGGTTTATGCAGGATTATTCATTTGTGCCCATAATAAAGACGTTCTGGAAAAAGGGAGATTTGACAATGTTAGGATTGTCAAACCTGCACCAGTAAATTTTACTCCATATAGGGATTTCTTGGGAAGCCATATCGAAGTATTTGATATTGCCACGGGAAAAAGAAATATAGTTTTCAGTTCAGAGCAATCACTGCAGGCTCCTAACTGGACAAAAGACGGTACATCACTCATATATAACAGCAATGGATCCATCTATCGGTTAAAACTATCGGATCCGAAGCCTGTGCTTGTGAATACGGGCAAAGTGAAATCCAATAACAACGATCATGTAATTTCCTTTGATGGCGAAATGCTTGGACTCAGTTCCTCAAGTCCTGATAATAAATACAGTTCGGTTGTATATACTGTACCAATAAAAGGTGGAACTCCAAAGCAAATAACTCCAACAGGACCATCATACTTACACGGATGGTCTCCTGATAAAAAATATTTAGTGTTTACGGGACAGCGGGATAATGAATTTGATATTTACAGGATAGATGCTGATGGAACAAATGAAACCCGTTTGACGACCGCTGCGGGCCTCGATGATGGTCCGGAATACAGTCCTGATGGTGCTTATATCTATTTTAATTCCACCCGGACAGGCAATATGCAGATCTGGAGAATGAAAGCGGATGGTTCTGAACAAGTGCAGTTAACAAATGATGAATATAATAACTGGTTTCCACATGTATCACCCGATGGGAAAAGCATTGTGTTTTTAAGTTTCATGAACGATGTAAAACCGGACGATCACCCATTTTATAAACATGTTTACATCCGGATGATGCCTGTTTCAGGAGGAACACCAAAAGTTTTGGTGTATTTATATGGTGGGCAGGGAACTATTAATACTCCTTCATGGTCTCCAGACAGTAAAAAATTTGCTTTTGTAAGTAATTCAGATTCACTGATAGAAAAATAAGAAGTATATGAAGAAGATTAATTCGCCCTATGCAAGAGTAATTTGTTTAGTAGTCTGCATGACCTCTCTTGCATTTACAGCTAAAGCTCAGCAAACCATAAATCCTGCTATTGAAGTTAAAGTGAATGCCCTTTTAAAATCCATGACATTGCAGGAGAAAGTAGGGCAGATGGCACAAGTGTCAATAGAATCCGTTGGAGCGCTTAAGGGTGATAAGTTTTCATTTTCTGATAAGTTGAAAGATGCTGTCATTAATTACAAAGTAGGTTCAATTCTTAATACGCCGGGAGCCCTTCAGTCAGCCTCTGATTGGAACCGTATTATTACAGAGATACAGGATGCTTCAAAACAAACTCGTTTGAGAATTCCTGTATTATATGGTTTGGATGATATACACGGAGCTAATTACGTAGGTGGTACTACCTTGTTTCCACAGGAAATAGGACAAGCAGCCACCTGGAACAGGCAGTTGGTACATGACGGAGCTGTAATTACAGCATATGAAGCACGTGCAGCGGGTGTGCCATGGACATTTTCACCCGTGCTTGATTTAGGTACAAACCCGGTGTGGCCCAGGATATGGGAAGGCTATGGTGAAGATCCGTACCTGGTAGGAGAAATGGGAGTGCAGTTTGTAAAAGGTATACAGGAACCTTTAGGAAGTAAAGAAAAGTTATCCGTGAGCCTTAAACATTATATGGCCTATTCCGATCCAAAATCAGGGCAGGACAGAACCGATGCCTGGATACCGGAACATTATCTTAGAGAATACCATTTGCCCCCTTTTGCCGCAGCTATTAAAGCCGGGGCACGGAATGTTATGGTTAATTCAGCATTGATCAATGGTATACCTACACACATTAATAAACACCTATTAACGGATATTCTGAAAAATGAACTCGGATTTACAGGTTTTGTTGTAACAGACTGGCAGGATATTGAAAATGTGTACAGGCGCGATAAGATCACAAATAATATCAAAGAAGCTATTGCACTAGCAATCAATGCAGGAAATGATATGTCGATGATTCCCTATGACTACAAACAGTTCTGTAACGATTTGATAGCTTTAGTTAAAGAAGGCAAAGTTTCACAGTCCCGTATTGATGATGCTGTAAGAAGGATTCTAAGAGTGAAATATGAAATTGGAATTTTTGATACACCAGTTACATACCTGAAAGATTATCCAAAGTTTGGAAGTCCTGAATTTCAAAGAGCTGCTTATAATACTGCAGCAGAATCAATCACCTTATTAAAAAATTCAAACAATACACTGCCAATTAAGGCGAATGCACGTGTGCTGGTTACGGGACCAAATGCAAATTCAATGCGTACTCTGAATGGAGGTTGGACTTATACATGGCAGGGCGACAGAACAGATGAATATGCGGCTGAGCACAATACAATACTTGAAGCAATACAGAAAAAGTTCGGAACTAATAATGTGAAATTTGAACCCGGTGTTGCTTATAAAATGAAGGCAGCATACCATGAAGATTCGATAGCAAATATTAATGCTGCTGTGCAAGCTGCATCAGGTGTTGATTATGTACTCCTATGCATTGGTGAGAATAGTTATACAGAAACCCCGGGAAATACCAATGACCTGAATTTGTCAGAAAACCAGGTTCAATTGGCTAAAGCATTAATTCAAACAGGTAAACCTGTAATATTTATTTTGAATGAAGGACGTCCACGCATTATAAATAAGATTGAACCGGCTGCTGCTGCTGTTCTTCATATTTACCTTCCTGGTAATTTCGGGGCGGACGCACTTGCTGACATACTAACAGGTGATGTAAACCCAAGTGGTAAACTGCCTATCACTTATCCGCGCTATCCAAATGATCTCGTAGGCTATATTCACAAACCATCAGAAGGTTCAGGCAATCCACAGGGAGGACAAACAAGTGAGCAATATCCATTTGGCTACGGCTTGTCTTACACAACATTCACCTATAGTAATCTATCTATTAACAGTAATTCTTTTGCACCGGGAGAAACCATAAACATTTCAGTAACTGTTACTAACACAGGCAACAAAGAAGGGAAAGAAGTCGTTCAATGTTACGTGTCCGATCTCATTGCCTCTCTTACTCCGGATGTAAAAAGGCTGAGAGCTTTTGAAAAGATTAGCCTCAAACCAGGTGAATCGAGGAAAGTAAATTTAAGTATCCCTATAAATAATCTGGCTTTTATTGGATTAGATAACAAGAGGCACCTAGAAGCAGGCAATTTTAAAGCGCAGGTAGCCGGTGAGACTGCGAATTTTAACGTAAATAAATCAATTGTATTCTAATGAGTACCAGGGATTACATGAAAGGAGAAATATTAGTGCTGCTGGTTTTTCTCTTCTCTTTTGCAGTTTATGGACAGGATGGCAAAGTTCAAAAGAGAAGTGGAGGTGTGGTCGTTTACCCTGTAATTGGCAGTAGTAAAGCTATTTCCGTGGAGGTTATTTCACCATTTATTCTACACGTAGTAAGTAGTCCCATAAAAGAGATCCAAATTGATACAACTTTAATGGTTATAAAGCAACCAGTTTTCGAAAAATGGTCTTATAGCACAAATAATGGAGTTTGTACAATAACTACAACCGAATTAAAAGTCAATATTTCCTTGCAATCGGGCGAGATTACTTTCAACAATACTAATGGCAAGACCCTTCTTGCTACTCATAACAATGTGCGCCAGTTTCAACCGGTCACAATAGATGCGGGTAAATCCTACCAGGTGCAGCAAGGCTTTACTTCAAAAGAAGATGAAGCTTTCTATGGTCTGGGTCAACACCAGCAAGGTCTTATAAATCTAAAAGGAGAAGAAATCCAATTACTTCAAAATAATACTGAAATAGCAATACCATTCCTGGTGTCCAGCCGGAATTATGGACTTCTTTGGGATAATTATTCTATTACAACTTTCAATGATGGCAGGACTTACCAACCATTGTCTAAGTTGAAATTGTATGATTCTGAAGGTCAGCCAAATGCTTTAACTGCCACATACTCTTTGAAGAAAAACCCCAATACAATTATTACACAAAGGAAAGAAGTAGAAGTTACGTATGATTATCTTCCTGACCTGGTGAAATTTCCTGCAGGGTTTTCATTAAATGATGGTGTGGTAAGATGGGCAGGATCTATGGAATCGGCAGAGACAGGAGTGCATAAATTCAATGTACGTTATGGCGGTTATGTTAAACTATGGCTGGATAAGAAGTTAGTGCTTGATCGTTGGCGCCAGTGTTGGAATCCGGTTTCCGCTATTATTCCGTTCAATATGGTGGCGGGGGAAAAATATTCTTACGAGATGGAATGGATACCCGACGGTGGAGAATCATTTATCTCCTGCAATTGGATGCAGCCGCCTTCAGGCATTAACAAGAAACAATTTATTCTGCAATCAGAAGCAGCCACTAATATCAGCTTTTATTTTGTATACGGGAAAAACGCTGATGCAGTCATAAGTGGGTATCGTCAATTGACAGGTAAAGCTCCCATTTTTCCTAAATGGGCTTATGGCTTCTGGCAGAGCCGGGAACGTTATAAAACGCAGGAAGAGGTAATGTCGACCATAAAAGAATTCAGGAAGCGTCATATTCCTATTGACAATATTGTTATGGATTGGCAGTATTGGAAACCGGATGAATGGGGTAGCCAGGATTTTGATCCTTCGAGGTTTGCAAACCCGGAAGGTATGATTGACAGTCTTCACAACTTGTATAACGCTCACTTTATGGTATCCGTATGGCCTAAGTTTTATACAAGTACGAAAAATTATCAGCAGTTTAAAAGTAATGGATACCTGCTGACACGAAACATCGAGGAAAACCGGAAAGATTGGTTGGGTTATACTTCTACTTTTTATGATGCCTTCAATCCTGCAGCCAATAATGCATTCTGGAA